>NZ_SMGE01000001.1:5726906-6035874 GCF_004339525.1 Flavobacterium sp. 90
TTATGCTGGCAATCAACTGGTTTTTAATAAGACAAGACGAATCCATATTTAGCTTGGTTTTGTTTATCCTGAATTTTCTGGCGCATAGTTGTTTTATAATTGGATTTATATGGAGCGAAAAGAAATACAATTATTAGTCATCTCATTAGGTATTGTTTTCTTAACTTTACTAGTGACTTTGCTTGTTATATTCTTTTACTTTTTGAAGAAAAAAAACAGCTATCTGGTTGATAAAATGGAATCTGAACTTTATTTTCAGTCTGAATTAGTAAAAACCCGAATAGAAATAAAGGATCAGACGCTCTCTGAAATCAGCAAAGAACTACATGACAATATAGGCCAAATAATCTCTGTTGGAATTATGCAACTCAATATGCATATCAATAATGAGAAAGTAATTCAGCCAAATGAACTGCGTGATCTTAAAGAAATTTTAGCCAAATCTCTGGACGAAATAAGAATTTTGTCCCGAATTATAAATAAAGACAACTTACTGCAAAGCAATTTTATCGAAGCCATTAAACAGGATTTAGAGCGAATAAAAAAGCTTAAAAAAATTCAATATAAATACACTCTTTCAGGTGAAATCCCTCATATTTGCGAGGAACATGATTTGTTTATTTACCGAATTTTTCAAGAAGCACTGCACAATAGTTTAAAACATTCGCACAGCGATTTGTTTGAAGTAAAAATTAACACAACCGATGATTTATTTTGTTTAAAAATTAAAGATTTCGGAATTGGTTATGATCCGCTTCAGACAAATTCAGGAATTGGTTTAAACAACATGAAATTGAGGGCCAAATTAATTGGTGCAACATTAATTATGAATTCAGATTCGTCTGGAACCGCTGTAACACTAGAATATCCTTTAACTGAACCCGATGAAACCTAAAAACAAAATTATTATTGTAGATGATCATTTATTATTCTCACAATCACTAGAACTTTTAATCAATAGTTTTAAAGATTTTGAAGTAATCAATCGCTTTGAAAACGGAAAAGTATTCATTTCATACTTACAGGAAAATATCGACTTAGAAGTTGATTTAATATTATTAGATGTAAATATGCCTGTTTTAGATGGCTTAAGCGCCATGAAATGGATCAAAGAAAACAGACCTTCACTTAAAGTAATCGCTTTATCTGTAAATGATGACGAAGAAGTCATTATTAAGATGTTGACCAATGGTGCCAAAGGTTATCTCCTTAAAGACACATCTCCTGAAATTTTTAGAACCGGTATTACATCTGTTATCGAAAAAGGTTTTTACTTTACTGAATTGGTATCCGGAATGTTGGTCAAAAAAGCCAACAGTGATTCGACTAAAATAAATTTGAAGGATAAAGAAATCATTTTTATAAAACACGCCTGCACAGAAAAAACATACAAAGAAATCGCTTCAGAAATGTGTTTAAGTCCTAAAACAATTGATGGTTATCGTGAATGTCTATTCGATAAACTAGAAATTAAAACCCGAATAGGTTTAGTATTATATGCTATTAAAAACAAAATTGTCTTAGTTTAAAAGTAACTAAGACAATTTTATTTTTTGATTATTCTGATTTTGCTTAGTAAGTGATTGCAGTAAAAATTGGATTCTCCTTAATTTTTTCTCTTCCGTTCAGGAAACTTAATTCCATTAGGAAGTTACATTGCACAATTTCACCGCCTAATTTCTCAACCAATTCACAAACTGCTTTTGCGGTCCCTCCTGTCGCCAAAACATCGTCATGGATCAAAACCTTGTCTCCTTTTTTTATTGCGTCTGTGTGCATTTCTAAGCTATCTGTGCCGTATTCTAATTCATACGATGCAGAAATTGTTTCATACGGTAGCTTTTTTGGTTTCCTTACGGGAATAAAACCTGCATTTAATTCCTGCGCTAACAACATTCCGAAGAAAAAGCCACGACTTTCTGCTCCTACTACCTTGTCGATTTTTTGTCCGTTTAGAGATTCAACCAGAATTTTAAGGCATTCTTTAGTCGCAATTGGGTCATTTAGTAGCGGAGTTATATCTTTAAACAAAATTCCTTCTTTTGGAAAACCCTGAATATCACGTATATACTTTTCTAACTGCATTTTTTTTTAATTTTATGTTATTTTTCTCTTGTTTATCTCACATTTGTTCCTATCTTTGCACCCGCAATAAGCAATCAACAAAGCTACAAAAAATAGCTGAATTGATAACAAAAAAGGCCTCGTGGCGCAACTGAATAGCGCACTTGATTACGGCTCAAGAGGTTACTGGTTTGAATCCAGTCGAGGTCACAAAAATCCCATTTCTAACGAAATGGGATTTTTTTTTTAATTTTTGAAACTCAGGGTTTTAATTCAAAAAATGGTTTTATCTTTAAGCCTATAGAAAATCGATATTCATTATGGAACAGAAAATACATCAGGGAAAAAACGTGAAACGTTTTAGAGAAATGCTTAACATAAAGCAGGAAGCATTAGCTTATGATCTGGGAGAAGACTGGAACCAAAAGAAAATTTCTCTACTGGAGCAAAAAGACGTAATTGAAGAAAATCTATTAAAACAAATCTCAGCTGTATTAAAAATTCCAGTTGAAGCTTTTCAGAACTTTGATGAAGAACATGCGATAAATGTTATTTCTAATACTTTTGGAGATAATGCTTGTGTTGGAAATCCAAATTCTTCATTCAACTTTAATCCTATCGAAGAGTTAAAAAAACTTCATGAAGAAAAGATTGCATTGTACGAACGTATGTTGAAAGAGAAAGATGAAATGATGTTGAGACTTGAAAACTTAATTAATAAATGATTATTTAAAAAGATATATTAAAACAAAAAGAGACTCGAAAGTCTCTTTTTGTTTGTTTTGTGGTATCTTTTCAATTATAAACTTTTTATTATAATAAAGATTGGTACGAATTATATTGTTCACAAAAATGTTTAGCTTTTTTAAAATCACTTGTGTAATATAATTCATTAATTCCTGATTCTGTTTTAATATGAATTGAACCATATAATACAATTGGAATTTTATAATTACCTACAAATCTTTTATCTGGTGAACCATCTTTATTTACTCTATACCAAGTCTCTCCAATAATTTCGGTATCAGATGCTATATCTTTAGCTTCTTCTAGAAACCGAGCTTCAGAATAATTCAGTTGGAGATCATTGTAATCAAGGATCGCTATATCTTCTTCGTTTTTAAAATAAATTATAAAACTAGGATAAAAATAAAAATCTCCTCCATTAAAATTTTCGAAATGAAAATTCTTTTCAGTTGTTTGTATTGCTGGAATTGACTTAAATGAAAAATTCACTTTATTTCTTCTCATGACCGTTTGCGCTGCTGCTTTCGTCTCAATATTTGCCTCGGAATAAGTCATGTCCCAAATTACATCAGAGTTTTTTAAGGTTGTAAATGAACTGATAAGATCGGAATATTTTTGTTTAAATTCATTAGTTTCATAAACACACTTTATACTTAAATACGATTCTTCTTCAACATTCTTTACTGACTCTAAATCATTTTTGCTGTCCTCTAATTGCTCTGTCAATTTTTGGATTTTCTTTTTTAAAAGAAATTTAAAAAAAGAGTTACTAGTCTTGAAGTGTTGCGCTTGAATCCTCTCGTAATTTAGAGAAAATTTATTAGCTTCATTAGATATAACTTCTCTTTGGAAATAAAGATTAACTATTTGTTCTCTAATGCTATCAAAATTTTTAGAATTTAAGCGTTCCGTATTAAAATGACTTTCGATTTTACCATATTCAACTTTATTAAAAAGTTGTTTTAGAATATCATTTGCAGATTCTCTCCCTTTGTTTTTTGCTTTTTCAAATTTTACAGGATCCAAAGTGGTTTCTTTATTTGGATCGGTACTTTTCCCTATAGTTATTAAAATTTCGGGATGCACAAAAGGCATATTCTCTATAATATTAGCTTCTGGTTCTGTTTTCATATTTTTACATTTTAAGAACCAAATATATTCAAGCTAATTACAATCTTTTTATGGAAAACCGTAATACAAAATTTATATAGTGAAGAAAAAAAGTAAACAAATTTATTGAACACATTCAGAAAAGTATAATTACGTCTTCCCCGCTCTACGAAGTATTCTTCTTTACGCTGCGCAATCCCGAAAGCCTTCGGGATTGACTTTGCGCCATTTTAAACAAATATAATTGAAAAACAGAAATTTCATAAAGTCTCTGACTTTAAAATTAATTCTCCAAGAATATTTTTCCTGAATGTAAAAAAATCCAAGACAATAATAAGAACTAACAGTAAGAAAGTCGGCAGACTTCTATCAGATTTATAGTTTCTAAGGAACAAAAAAATTGCGCAAAGTCAGTCCCGAAGGCTTTCGGGATTGCGCGGCTTTCATGAGAACATTTTAAAGAGTTCGAGGGATTAGAAATTAAAAATCATCCCTAAAGAAATAGATTTTTGTCAGCATCCCAGTTCTTCTCCAAAGCTTCAAAATATTCGTTTTTCACACCATCAATTTTTTGATAAATCTCCCTGCTTACTTTATCCGGAAAAGTGTTTAATTCTGAAAAATTAGCCGTTAAAATCATTCTTCCGCATCCAAACAACACAGAAGCAATACCAAGCAGTATATCTGTATTTCCCCAATCACTTACTATCATAAATAAAGCTGATGCCGATACTAAAATTACAACCCAGTTTAAATTCCTAAAACGGCTCCAATCTATCATTCCGTATTGCGCCAGTGAACTTGCCAGGATAAGATTAAAGAAACCAGCTATAAAAAAGTAAGATAAAAGAACTTCATTTACATTTAGAATATTTACAAGATCAAATAAAATTAAAATTCCAGTAATTATTGTAAAAATTCCAGACTGTATAAACAATCCCCAAGCTTCTAATTTTCTTTTATTGGCAATAGAGAAAAAAATCTCGCAGACACCGTTTATAATCAGCAAAAAAGCAGAGAACCCAATGATGTAAAACTCTATAGCATGCGTAATTAATAATGAGATACACCATGTAATGTTAAATAGCAAACCGCTGATGAAAAATATAGAATTAAAGCGAAGTTTTTCAATCATAAATTTAGGAACGCTTTGAACATTGTTTCTTTTTGCCATTTTAAGTTTCATTGAGTGATTTCTTTAAAATTTAACCTATTATTTTTTACTTGCAAATTTAGCGTTTTGAATGAGAATGCTAAAAATAAAATGTCGCATAAACAGGGCTTAAAGTCGCTTTTAAAATCAAGCATAAAAAAATCTGCACCGAAAGATGCAGATTTATATAATTTGAAGAAATTAATCTTAATTATTAGTTACCGATAGCTTAACTTCAATATTGGATCTTGTCGCATTTGAATAAGGACAAATCTGATGTGCTTTTTGGGTTAATTCCTGAGCTTCTTCAATAGAAACTCCTGGAATATTCACATCGAGTTCTGCTGCAAGACCAAAACCACCATCTTCATTCTGTCCGATGCTTACTTTTGCAGCTACCGAAGTTTCACCAGTTTGAATTTTCGATTTACCAATGATCAAATTTAATGCGCTGTCAAAACACGCTGCATATCCTGCTGCGAAAAGCATCTCCGGATTAGTAAAGTCATCATTGGCTCCGCCTAAAGCTTTCGGCATTCTCACCTCAAGGTTCAAAATTCCGTTTTCACTTTTTACCTGTCCGTTTCTTCCGCCTTTTGCAGTAACGCTTGTTGTATATAATGTTTTCATTTTATTTTTGAATTTTATTTAAAATTTTCTGAACTGTTTCTTTAAGTTCTAATAAATCTTCAGTTGTTAAATTTAATTTTTCCTGCATTTTTAAGGGAATTTCGCACGCTTTTTGCTGCAAATTTCTTCCTTTATCAGCTAAAAAAACTTCAACGACTCTTTCGTCTTCTTTTTTTCTTTTTCTAATGATAAACCCCTTAACTTCAAGTCTTTTCAATAACGGTGTTAACGTACCGCTGTCAAGAAACAGTTTTTCGCCAATTTGATTTACAGTCAATCCATCTTTCTCCCAAAGTACCATCATCGCAAGATACTGCGGGTAGGTAATATCAAGTTCATCAAGAAATGGGCGGTACAAACCGATAACTTCTTTTGAAATAACGTAAAGCGGAAAACAAAGCTGGTTTCCCAATATGAGTGGATTATTATCTTCCATAATTTATTAAAAAAAAGTAAAAAACTATTTTCTAATGATAAATTCCTCCATAGGAATTCTTACTTTCTTCATTTGAGAAAGCCAGTCCTTTTCTGTGTCTCTGTAACCCAGATATAAAAGCGTAACACTTTTTAAACCTAATTCCTTTAGATTCAAAATCTCATCTACTACTTCATTGCTAAAACCTTCAGCAGGAGTTGAATCAATCTTAAGTTCAGCAGCCTGAGCCATTGCCAAACCTAATGCGATATAAGATTGTCTTGCTGTGTGTGCAAAATGCTGCTCAGGAGTTTGAGCTCCGTAGATTTGCTTAATCTGATCTGTGTAACTGCTGAAACGACCTCTTGGTAATTCTCTAACATCTGTATGATGATCATAAACTTTATCGATTTTCTCATTAGAGTAACTGTCCCATGCAGCAAAAACCAATACATGAGAACAATCTCTCATAACTTCCGGATTTAAGGCACCTTTTACCATTTTCTCTTTCAATTCCTGATTTTCAACTACAATCACACGAAAAGGCTGTAAACCAGATGAAGTCGGAGCTAATCTTGCAGATTCTAAAATTTTATCTAAATCTTCTTCTGATACTTTTTTTGTTGAGTCATATGCTTTTACGGCATGTCTCCAGTTTAAATCTTCTATTAACGACATTTCTTCTTATTTTATAAATTAAAAATTCTAATACTAAAATTGTTTGAATCAAAACAACAGTACAAATATAGCTAACAATTAAATTGCACACAATTTAATTGTTGGTTTTTTTTTAAAGTTGAATGTAAAAGTATCTCACAAACACCTAAGTTATTTAATTTCAATAAATTAAACTAGTAATTAAATCTATTTCTTCTTTTTATTTCTTCCCCACCAAATCAAGAAACCGCTTACAGGAAGCAATGCGCAAAACAGCGCAATAAACGAAGCTAAAATTTTGGTTGGTAAACCATAAATAGTGCCTGTATGAATGGCGTAATTACTGTTTCGCCATTTTGCTCCAAGTGTTTTATCGTTATGTGTTACTTTATAATAATTTTCCCCCGAGTGACTATTATAAGTATAACTATCAGATTCATCCCAGCCGGAATTCCTTTCATGCTTTACAAAAGTGGTAACAGGAACTGCTTCTTTAGAGATTTTTTCAGGTAGTGAAAGACCAATAGAAATCCAATTTGGAATTTTATCTTTTGTGTCTTTTACAATATATTCAAACGGATTTAAGGTTTTAATACTACTTTCTTTCGAAATTTCCGGAGCTTTGTTCCAAACCTTTTCAGGATCATTTCCTAAGATTTTGTAAATTCCGTTTGTCCACCAGTCAAACGTCCAGACCAATCCTGTAATAGCAAAAATCAGAATAAAGATAAAAGTATAAATACCACCAATATTATGAATATCGTAGTTTTTACGTTTCCATTTTGTGGTATTTTTCCATCTAAACCAAACCCTTTGTTTTAATGCTGCTTTATTTTTGGGCCACCATAAATAGATTCCGGTCAAAATCAGCATAAAAATAATTAAGGTCGAAAATCCAACGATATAATGACCTATTTCATAAGTCAGCAGCAAATTTTGATGCAATATTCTAAGATTAAAAATCCAATCGTATCTTAAATCAACTTCTCCTAATTCTTTACCTGTATATTGATCGATATAAATATTACTGTAATTTTCATAATCTGAAAATGCTGTCCAATGTGGTTTTGTATTCTCTTTATAACTGCTAAAAACATAACTTTTTTCTGGATTCTTGTCAATTATGACATAATCAGCAAGCGGATGCTTTTGCTTAATCACAGCAATAAGACTGTCAAGCGGCACAACATTAGTCTTGACTTCTGGCACAAAAATTTTATCGTGATGATACCAAGAAGTTAATTCTGCGTCCCAGACAAAAATACTCGCCGCCAACATGCTTATAAATACAACAAGCCCGGACACAAGTCCGAGCCATAAATGTATTTTATTTAAAGTTTTTCTCATCTAATAATTGTAAAAAATTAGAATGTATAACCAACATTCACAAGGAAATTACTTGGTGCTCCGGTAAAATTTCGCTGATAATTATAACCGCCAACTAAGTATTTCTTATCAAAAATATTATTGAAATTAACACCAATCGTAAAACGATCTACTTTATAATAAGTCGCAGCATTAAAAACTATATAGGAAGGAAGTTGTAATGTACGTACAAATGTTTCTCTTTTAGAAACCTGACTATGACCAATTGCAAGACCTAATCCTTTTATTTTACCTTCTGTAAAACTGTATTTTATCCAGCTTCCGCTAATGTTTTTTGGTGCATTTTCTTTTGCAAGTCCTACTTTATTATCAGAATCATCTTTTGTAGACTTAGTAATTATCGCATTATTGTAAGCATAACTTAGATTCAAACTCCAGTTATTATCAATTCTTCCTGTGGCTTCAACTTCAAAACCTCTTGCTCTCTCCTGCCCTCTTTGTTCTAACAAATCAGGGTTTGAAGCATCATTAGCACTTACCAATATATTATTCTTTGTAATTTGATATACTGCAGTTCCTACAAAAAGCCTTTTATTAAAGAATTCTCCTTTTGAACCTACTTCATATAAATTACTCGTCATAGGATCAAAAGGTCCTCCTGAATTTGCGCTGCCAAATATCGAAGCATCCTGAGCTTCAAATCCAGTGGCATACGTTCCATAAACATTGATATTATCGGCAACACTATAAGTAAGTCCGACTTTTGGCAGTAATGCTTTTTCAGATTTTTTACCATCTGTAATTCCTGCCGCTTTATTTTCAGGAAAAGTATAAAACTCTTGTCTTAAGCTTAACAATAACTGAATCTTTTTGTATTTGATTAAGTCCTGAACGTAGAATCCGTTAGTGTAATATTCACTTATTTCATTTTCTGATGCAGTAAACTTATACGTTTCAATTGGTCGTATTAGATATGTTGGATTTAATAAATCAAAATTACTCACATTCCCGGATTCGTTCTCTGCATCTCTTTCATACTTATTAATTTCGCCATTAATATAATCGTAACCTAAAACTGCCTGATGCTGTAATTCTCCTGTTTTAAATTTTGAAGAAAAATAGGTCGAAAGGTTATTTCCCTGCTGAATCGTTTTTCGATCATTAAAATACATGGCAATCATTGTAGGCGTAATATAACCGTTGAAACCGTGTTCATTCAATTCTTCATCATATCTTACTTTTAAATAAGAAGCATTAAAGGTCAAATGCTCATTAATTACCTGACTGAAAGACAAAGTCAATGCTAATGTTTTACTCTTCAGATAATCATTTGGCTGAGCGATATTAAAACCAATTGGAGTCGCAAAAAGATCGGTAGTTCCCTGAATAATAGTTCTTCCTCTGTCTAGTTTCGTGTCCAGATTAGTATAAACTAAATCGGCATTAAAACGAGTTCCTTCTTTTGGAATAAAGGAAATAGAAGGTGCAATTACAATGGATTTATTACTGATTTGATCTCTGTAAGTATCGGCATTTTCATATCCTAAATTCAATCTGTACAAAAGCGTTTTATCATCATTTACAGGGCCTGTAAAATCAGCAGAAGTTCTAAAAGTATTGAAACTTCCGGTTGTAAACTGAATCGCTTGTCTTGCTTCGTCCAACGGTTTTTTGGTAATCATATTGATTGTTCCACCCGGACTTGAATTTGCAAAAACAGCAGATGCCGGTCCTTTTATGTATTCTACCCTTTCGATATTTACAAGAAGCGGACTTGTCCAAAAACTGTTTACGCCTCGAAGACCGTTGATTAACCTTCCGTTACTATCATTATTTCTAAAACCTCGAATGGTAATATCATCATAAGTACTAAATTCGTTTACACCCGCAACGTTTTTCCCAACATCTTTTAAGCGCAATGCCTGTTGATCCTGAATCAATTCTTTGGTTACAAACGATATACTTTGCGGTACATCTATAACTCTCATTTCTAACTTGGTTGCCGAAAAAGTATTATCGTTTTTATACGATGATTTCTTTCTTCCTGTAACTTCTACAGACTGAAGTTCATTTGTTGTTTCTACTAAAAAAACTTCAGGAACCAGAGTAATTTCATTTTCTTTAAGTTCTACGGCAATTTGCTGTGTTTCAAAACCAACAGCCGATATTATTACTATTTTATTTCCGGCTGAGAGATTTTTTAAGATATACTCTCCACGACTGTCTGTTACAGTTGCTGCCGCATTTTCTTTAATTTTTATATTAACCGTTTCAGAACTGCTGTTTGCAGTTTTAACTGTACCTGAAATACCTGAGGTTTGGGAAAATATAAAATTACTAACTAAGCAGAAAAAACTACTTATTACAATTTTTTTCTTCATTACTTTTGGTTGTTAAATTTTGCCCAAAAATAAATTTATTTTTATTCATTCTAAATAAAAATTGAAATTAATTTTAGCAAAAATAACTCACAAATAAAATTGAAAGACTTTAATTATAGCACATTAAAAAAGAGTTAAGATATATCATACAAACTAGTATTATCTTCTATTTTAAAACTAATTTATTTATCATTCCTTCAAAAATAAAACCGTGAAAAGGAAGCACAGAATACCAATAAAGTTTACCAAATATTCCTTTAGGTTTAAAAGTTGCCGCCTGATATAACGTGTCGTTAAAAATTTTAAACTCTAGCCATGCTTCTCCGGGAAGTTTCATCTCGGCATACAAAATTAATTTTCCCTGTTCTTTATTAGCATAAACCACGCGCCAAAAATCGAGTGCATCGCCGGCATGAATCTCATGTTTGTTTGTTCTGCCACGTCTTGCGCCAACCCCTCCAAAAAGTTTATCAATAAAGCCACGCAAACTCCACAGCCAATCTCCATAATACCAGCCGGTTTCTCCGCCTATAGACCAAATTTTGGCAATCGTAGCATCACGGTCAATGATTTTTCTTTTTCTCCTGTCAATAAAACAATCCTTTTTAGGAACTTTAAGATAATAAGAAACACTTCCTTTAAACTGTCCGCTGATTTGTGAATCTTTCCAGCTTGAAGCTACAGCATCTTCATCAATCTTTACAAGTGCCTTTTGCAACGCCTGATTGTAACTAATAGGTTTTACATCTAATAAATCATTAATTCTATTATCACTGCAAACAACTTCAACTTTCATACTGCTCACTAATGCCGAAGCCAGTTTAAAAGAGGTAGAAGTAATAAAATACAACCAATACGATGATAATTTTGGCGTCATTACCGGAAGCGTATAAATGTATCTTTTAAGGTTTTTAGCTTCAGCAAATCTCAATAACATTTCTTTGTAGGTCAGAATATCTGGTCCGCCAATATCAAAACTTTCGTTGTATGTTTTAGGATTTAGCAATGCTTTTATCAAAAATTCCAAAACATCAGTAATAGCAATGGGTTGACATTTGGTATTAAGCCATTTTGGAGTAATCATTACAGGGAGTTTATGAATCAAATCGCGAATAATTTCAAAAGAAGCGCTTCCGGATCCTACAATAATTCCCGCTCTTAAAGTGGTAGTTGGAGTTTTTCCGGATTTTAGAATTTCTTCTACTGCTTTTCTCGAAGACAAATGTTTAGATAAGGATTTATCATTGACAATTCCGCTTAAATAAATAATTTGTCTGGCGTTTGTTTTGTTTATTTTTTCCTTGAAATTGTTAGCCGAAATTCTTTCCAGTTCATCATAATTATCTGCAGCAGACATGGAATGAATAAGATAATAAGCAGCATCAATATCATCCGGGATTTTTTCTACACTTTCCTGATTTAAAAAATCAACTTCAATAAGTTGTATGTTTACTGAAGTTTTTTCAGGATAATAAAATCGGTTTTTATCCCGAACACAACAAATTACTTCATGTCCCTGATTTAGCAATAAAGGCAAAAGCCTTTTACCAATATATCCTGTTACGCCTGTTAATAGAATTCTCATGCTTTTATTGTTTATGACCCGTTGGGCAATGTCATTAAGTTAAGAGGAAATCTGTAAAATTACTTAACAGTTTAATTAAGAAAGTAATTATAAAGATCCGTTTTTATCAGCGTTTTCGCTTTAGCGAATCAGTAAAATCAGTGTCTAATTTTTACGCGGATAAACACGGATTGGGTTGCTTACATTTTAAAACTAACCAAACCATAATCCATTTGAAAAATTTGTCCAGAGATTGATCCGGCGCTTTTAGAAATCAAATAATCTGCCATTTGCGCCACTTCCTGAGGTTTTAAATAATTCTTAAGCGGATGACGCTCGATCATATTTTCTTTCATACGATCATTTCGTAAAATGGAAGCTGACAATGAAGTTTCGGTAATCGTGGGTGCAATTCCATTAATACGAATTGTGGGAGCCAGTTCTGCGCCAAACGATTTTACAAGACCTTCTACTCCACCTTTTGCTACAGCAATACTGGCATGATAAGGCATTCCGAGTTTTACGGCAACTGTACTAAAAAGAATAATCGACGGATTTGTTCCTTTTTTTAAAGCCGGCAAATAATGCTGTATCACTTTTACAGCGCCAATGACATTGATTTCGAAATCATTTCGAAAATCATCAATACTTAAATTCAAAATAGGTTTCAAATTTATAGATCCGGGACAATAAATAAGAGCATCGATACTTTCAATTTCAGGAAGTGTATCAAGTAAAACATCTGCTTTATAATGAATTAAATTAGGATGCGAAATATCAGGAGCATTTCTGCTAATGTTGTAAACCTGCTTATTTTCTAATTGCTGCAACACTATTGTACTGCCAATTCCTTTGCTTCCTCCAATAACTACTACTTTTTCCATTGTAATATCTTTAAATTAAAAATGCTTTCTAATTGCTCAATATTCACAATCAACTTTAATAAAAAGCTGATTTACAGCTTAAAGATAGTTATTGTTTAACTTTTATGCAATAACATTAAACAAAATAAATTTTAATTAAGTATCTTAGCCTTACAATTATTCCATTTAATAGTTCAAAAAAACTTATTTATATGAATGTAAAACATAGCAACTTTTCTGTAATTGAACTGGATCGTATCATTGAAATGGCTTGGGAAGACAGAACCACATTTGATGCTATAAAATTTCAATTTAATTTATCAGAAGCTGATGTGAAGGTTTTAATGAAAAAAGAATTGAAATTTAGCAGTTATAAACTATGGCGTAAACGTGTAGAGAATTGCAAAACCAAACATTCGGCAAAACGTTCCGTCGAAATAGATCGTTTTAAATGCAGCAGACAACGTGCGATTTCAAACAATAAAATTTCAAAGAGAAGATAATAATCTCTGTTTAACAAAGGCATTGACTTCATTACAACTTAAAAATTGAACAAAAAAGAGATCAATATTATATGGTTCAAACGTGATCTTCGTTTTACAGATCACGAACCTCTTTTTATGGCACAGCAAGAAAATATTCCACTGCTTTTGGTTTATATTTTTGAGCCTTCAATAATGGCGCACGATGATTCGGATGTTCGTCATTGGAGGTTTGTTTATGAATCTTTGAAGGAAATGCAATCTAAGTTAAAGGCAATTGGAGCACAACTTTATTATTTTCATAATGAAGTCGAACCTGTTTTTGAGCAATTATGCAGCATTTATGATGTTAAAACCGTTTTTTCGTATCAGGAAATTGGCAATAAAACCACCTTTGAACGCGATATTTCCATGCAGTCTTTTTTTAATAATCATAAGATTATCTGGAAACAATCACAATTACATGGCGTAATCAGAAAACTGAAATCCAGACAAAATTGGGACGAACGCTGGGAAAAAGTAATGCGTGCAGATCCCAGAATAATTGATCTGAATACGATTAAATTTGAAAGTTTAGATGCTGATTTTTATCTGAATTTAAAAGGAAAAACACTTTCTAAAGAAATTACGGAACGCAATGAAAACTTTCAGCAAGGTGGTGAATATTGGGCTTGGCGTTATTTAAAAAGTTTTGCAGAAGAACGTCACGTAAATTACAGCAAACACATTTCTAAACCTAGTTTAAGCCGAAAAAGCTGTAGCAGACTTTCGCCTTATCTCACCTACGGAAACATCAGTATGAGAATGGTATATCAGTATACCAATCAGTTTTATGAAGCGTCTCCAAACCAAAAAGCGATGCTTAATTTTGTTTCAAGACTGCATTGGCATTGTCATTTTATGCAGAAATTTGAAAGTGATTGCCGTATTGAGTTTGAAAATATCGATCATAGCTTTGATGTACTCATAAAACCTAAAAATGAAATCTATATAAAAGCCTGGCAAGAAGGGAAATCCGGTGTTCCTATTGTTGATGCCTGTATGCGATGTTTAATTGCAACCGGATTCATCAACTTTAGAATGCGTGCTTTGGTAGTTTCCTTTTTTGTTTTTAATCTTTGGCAAGACTGGCGCGATCTTCATTTTTTAGCCCGACAGTTTCTGGATTATGAACCCGGAATTCATTATCCGCAGTTGCAAATGCAGGCGGGCGTTACAGGAACAGGAACAATTAGAATCTATAATCCGATTAAAAATTCTGAAGAACATGACAGCGACGGAATCTTTATTAAAAAATGGATTCCCGAATTAGCCAATATTCCGCCTCACTTACTTCATGAACCGTGGAAATTAGGCTTGATAGATCAGCAATTGTATGAATGTGAAATTGGAAAGGATTATCCGTTTCCGATCGTAGATATTGAAGAAACCAGAAAACATGCAAGCGCCATCATTTGGAACATCAGAAAAAATGGAGAAATTAATATTAAATAAAACTTTCCTCCCGATTACTAAATACGATTATTGCTTTTTGGTTTCAACTACAGGGACATAATATATTGTCAAAACCGTTTCCCATGGTTGAAACCCCGGGCTATATTGAATTATTATTGAGGAATTATCTAAAACCATAGCCTGTGGTTTCAACCACAGGAACACAATATATTACCACAACCGTTTCCCATGGTTGAAACCAGGGACTACATTGAATTATCGAAAAATTATTAGCGCTACAACTTGCAATCAATTGCTTATCTTTTCGAAAACATAAATTATTTTTTAAATAAATTTGCTTAAACGTTTAACTTTATTATATTTGCCCTTCAAGAAAACGTTATAGTGAAAAAAGTTTCCATAAAAGATGTAGCATTAAAAGCGGGTGTGTCTATCGCCTCGGTTTCTTATGTGCTTAATAATAAGCCTAACGGCCGCATTGGAAAAGAAACTGCAGAAAAGGTTATCAAAGCAGCCGAAGAATTAAATTATCGTGCCAACACTGCTGCAAAAAATCTAAAAACACAACGAACCAATATTATCGGATTAATTGTGGCTGATATTGCCAATCCTTATTTCTCGCAAATTGCGCGAATAATTGAAAACGAAGCTACTAAAAAAGGATATACACTTATTATAGGAAGTTCTGACGAAAATAAAGAAAAATTTGAAAGTCTTGTCAGTATGTTTTATCACCGTCAAGCGGAAGGATTAATTATTGCGCCTGTTGAAAATTCAGAAGCTTGTTTGCAAAGATTACAAAAACAAAATATTCCGTTTGTGTTTATAGACCGTTATCTTCCAAAGATTAAGGCAGACAATATTCAGATCAATAATTATGATATTAGTTATAATGTTACGCAGCATCTTATCAAAGAAAAACGAAGCAATATACTTATTGTAGCTTATGATTCAACGCTGGATCATTTGATGCAACGAACTCAGGGTTTTAAAGATGCTTTAGAGAAATACAATATACCGTACAACGCAAATAACATATTGAATATTAACAAGGATCAAATTGATCAGGATATTGATAAAGGCTTCAATACTATATTTCAAGGCAATAACAAACCTGATGCTGTATTTTTTGTAAGTAATAAATTGGCGGTTTCAGGCTTAAAAAAAATCATGAAACTTGGAATTGCTGTACCTACAGATCTTGCAGTTGTGGCTTTTGACGAAACGGAAGCATACGAACTTTTCAGCGTGCCATTATCTTATGTAAGTCAGCCTTTGACCGATATTGGAATTGAAGCAGTTGAACTCCTTCATAATAAAATTAAAGATCCGCTGCTTCCTGTACAAAATATTACTCTCGAAGCTCAAATGCACATTAAAGCCTCTTCAAAAATCAATAATTTATAATAACTTTTTTATTTAGCATTTTGCTTAAACGTTTAATCTAATCTCATATGAAATTACTCATTCCACTTATTACGATACAAAACAGCATACAAGAAATTCAAATGCACTTTAATATTTTCAAAATTTAATAATCTATAATACTTTTTTATTTAAAACTTTGCTTAAACGTTTAACCTAACCACTTATGAAAGAACAAACAACTAAATCGTCCATATATTGCTATGGAGAAGTACTTTGGGATATATTCCCTGACGGAGCACGTGCTGGAGGAGCGCCTTTTAATGTAGCTTACAATTTGATGAGAATGGGAGTCGACGCCCACATGATTAGCCGAATTGGAAATGATAAACTAGGCAGCGATCTTATGAAACAGTTATCTGACTGGAATATCGCTACTGAAAACACTCAAATCGATAATCAATATCCTACCGGAACTGTACTGGCTCATATCGATGAACATAACGAGGCACATTATGACATTACAGAACCTGTTGCATGGGATTTTATTGAATATAGAGACGACCAAATTAATAAAGTAAGTAATGCCGCTGCCTTTGTTTTTGGAAGTCTGATTACCAGAGGAGAAAAATCTCGAAATACACTTTTTCAGCTTTTGGAAATAGCAAAATTTAAAGTTTTTGATGTCAATATCAGACCTCCATTCTTTTCTGTTCCTGTGGTTAAAGAACTTCTTTATAAAGCAGATTTGGTTAAGATGAACAAAGCTGAACTACGTTTGATACTGGACTTTTTAGGAAGAGATTATGTCAATGAAGATGACAGTATTCGCTACATACAAGACGAGTTCAATATAAATGAAGTTCTCATAAGTAAAGGCAGTAAAGGTGCTATTTATTATAATGGTGACGATCATTATCAGGCTTTGGCAGTTCCTGTTAAAATAGCAGATACCGTAGGAAGCGGTGACGCATTTCTGGCAGGATTTCTTTCTAAGAGAATTACCAATTCAAGTCCGGAAGAAATTATGGCGCAAGCCGTTGCATTAGGAGGTTTTATTACTTCTAAAGAAGGCGCTTGTCCTTCTTATACCTTAACGGATTTTAATGCTTTTCGCCAAGATCACAAACTAATTTCTTCTTCAATTTAATTCACTATCTGATGTCACAAGCTAAATTTACAGAGAAAAAATATACTATTACGTTCATATTTGTAACCTCACTATTCCTGTTTTGGGCGATTGCTATTACAATGGGCGATGTACTGAACAAACATTTTCAGAATGTTTTACACATTAGTAAATCAGAATCCGGATTGGTACAATTATCCATTTTTGGCGCTTATGCCGTTATGGGAATTCCGGCTGGTTTGTTCATGAAAAAATACGGCTATAAAAAAGGAGTTTTACTAGGGCTTATTTTATATGCTTTGGGTGCTTTTTTATTCATTCCGGCTGCTCAAAACGAATCATTTTCTTTTTTCAGAGCTGCTTTATTTATACTGGCTTCCGGACTTGCAACTCTTGAAACGGTAGCGCATCCTTTCGTCGCTTCCCTTGGAGACGAACGCACAAGCGACCAGCGAATCAATTTTGCACAATCATTCAATGGTTTAGGTGCTATAATTGGACCTTTGGTAGGTGGTTTTTTCATACTAAATACAAAAGGTGCTGAAGGTCTGGAATCTGTTAAAACACTTTACATGATTATTGGATTTGTAATTCTTGCTATCGCATTGGCTTTTTGGTTTGTAAAAGTACCAACTCTAAAAGATCCGCATGCAGAACAAGCAGAAAACACAACTGATTCCGTAAACCACGATGTAATACCTAATGCGCCATTATATCGTCAGCGTCATTTTATGTGGGCAGTAGCAGCACAGTTCTTCAACATTGGAGCACAAGGCGGAACTTGGGCTTACTTTATTAATTATGGTGTAGAAAAAACAGGTCTTCCTGACAATCAGGTGGCTTATTACTTTTCGCTAAGTATGGCAATGATGATGATTGGACGTTTTATTGGTACATTTTTAATGCGTTACATTGCGCCAAACAAATTATTGGCAGTATATAGCATTTGTAATATGTTACTTTGCGTGATCATTTCACAAAGTTTCGGATGGGTTTCGTTTGGAGCCTTAATCATGCTTAACTTCTTTTTAAGTGTAATGTATCCAACTATTTTCAGTCTGGGATTAAAAAAACTGGGAAATAAAACGGAACAAGCTTCTTCTTTTTTAGTAATGGCAATGTTTGGCGGAGCGGTGTTCCCTCCTATTATGGGATTTGTAGCCAATACAAATATTGCTTATGCTTATCTTTTACCAATAGTTTGTTATGTGGTTATACTTTTATTTGCTGTCAAATATTACAAGCCAAAAACACTTGGATTAGGAGAACTTGCAATAAACAAAAGCAGTATATGATACCTGCTGTTTTTTACAGGTTTATAACATTAACAGTCTTAGTTTTATGCTCTATTTCTGCTAAGAGTCAGATTGTTATCAGTAATAAAAACTTCTCATTTGGTACTACCGGAAGAATCGGATTTGGTTATTCTCCGGATATTGAAGGTCATACAGGTCGCCAATTGAATCTTTTAAATCAGGGTTCTCTTGGCGGAAGAATGGATCAGGGAGATTATCTAGATTTACTGCCGGCCTTTCATTTTATGCCGGTAAATGCCAATAAAGATGAAACGGCTATTGACTTTCAGGTAAGACTTGCTTTTTATTCTTCTAATGGTACATTTTTAGGCAATGTAAATACAGGTTCCACAGATGGTATGATTGTTAGTTTACCGGAAGCATTTGTAGAAGCGCGTAATATTGTTGGAAGTCAATGGAGCGTTTGGGCGGGAGCAAGATATATGCGTTACGATGATGTTCACATAGCCGATTATTTTTATTTTGACGATCACTCTTCACAGGGATTTGGTATAAAATATAAAAAAAGCTCGTTTTCTATGTTTTTTCCGGCTGCTATAGATACTACATCTTCTGGAACGGGAACACCTTATTCTTATTCTAATATTATAACAGGCAATAAATCACTAACCTATCGTCAACGCGAAGTTATGGTTGCCGAACATAGTTTTAATTTATCGAGAAAACATATTGTAAAAATATTGGCAGAATATCACCATGTACCGGCAGTGACTAAAAATGCAACTCCCACCTTTCCATCTGATAATGGTTTTGTGGCAGGTTTTAAAATAAATTCGGAGCTTGAAACCAGAAAGATAGGATCTTTCAATCAGTTTTCTATGCGTTATGGAACCGGAATTGCCAATGGTGGAGACAATGGAAATACTCAAACCTGGCGTACTTTTGGCGCACCGGGAACTGATGACAAAACCTATAAAGGAGCTTATTCTTTTACAATGGTAGAACATCTTATGCTGAATCTTTCTGACAGAATAAGTGTTAATCCGTATGCTGTTTACACGAAAAGTAAAGGAGGCGCTGATACAATGGATAAAGCGCCTGATTTTTATAACCGGGATATTTACAACTATAAAACAGATTTAGCAGTTGGAACAAGAGTCATTTATTACATGACAAATTGGTTTCATCTCGTCTCTGAATTGCATTATACAGCGCGCCAAGATGGTAATAATCCCACAGCTTCAATGGTAAAATTTGCATTAGCGCCCACTATTGTACCAACTGCCGAGCGAAGTCCATGGGCGCGACCGCATTTGAGATTTATTGCCGAAGTTTCCCGTTATAATGATTATGCCAAAAATGCTATGTATTCACCGTTTTTACAACAAGCAGGACAAAAAAGATTCGGAACTTATTTTGGTGTGCGATCTGAATGGTGGGTATTTTAATTTAAAAATAATACAATGAAAATAAAATTTGGAGCTTCTCTCCTATCCTGGATAACACCTCTTTGGAATGCCGAAGCAGGACATTATGCTATAAAAAAAACAGCTCAAACAGGTTTTGACATGATTGAAATCCTTCTGCCTAATAGCATGGATTTTGATACAGAAACAGTTAAAAAACAGCTTAAAGAAAATAATCTTGATGTTGCCTGTTCCTTAAACCTGCCCAAAGAAGCGCATATTCCTTTTTATCCCAAAGAAGCATTAACATTGATTTGTAAAGCATTGGATAAAACCGCTGCTTTGGATGCTACTTTTTTAGGAGGTGTACTTCACGGAGGAATTGGAGTTTTTACAGGAAATCCAATTACAGATAATGAAAAAGAGATTATCGCAGATGTTTGGCAGGAAGCTGCTCAATATGCTCAAAAACTTGGAGTTACTATTGGTATAGAACCCATAAATCGTTATGAAAGCTATTGCTGTAATACTGCAGAAAATGTACTCGAACTCATAGAAAAAACAAATGCAGCAAATCTTGCAGTTCATCTGGATACCTTTCATATGAATATTGAAGAAAGTAATTTTTATGATCCGATTTTAAGTTCCGGAAAATTACTAAAACACATGCACATTACCGAAAGCAATCGTGGAATGCCCGGAGAAGGAAATGTTAATTGGAATGAACTCTTTAAAGCTCTTAAAGAAATTGATTTTGAAGGAAATCTTGTTCTGGAAAATTTTTCATCAGATGTACCAGGAATGCAGCAAGCGGTTTCTTTATGGCAAAAATCTCCGCATAATGCAGAAGAATTGGCTAAAGGAAGTCTTCATTTTCTAAAACAGCATTTGGAAGTCTAACTGTCAGTATTTTCATTAACATCTATTTCAAAAAAGAACTCCAAAATCTTCAGATTTTGGAGTTCTTTTTTGAATTGCATAATTGTTTATAAACCATTTTATTGCAGAAATTAAACCTTATTACATTTATTGTAAAATCATATTTTACATCAATCCCCAACAAGATATAAAAACCAAAATATTAAAGTCTAAAACAGATAAAAAAGCTTTGCCAATTTCAAATAAATAAACCATCGCGGAACTATCCGTACAAATTTTTTATCTCCGACATGACAAAGGTGCTTTGAGTACTCCCTATACTTTCAACTGATCCCAATTTATTAAATACAAAATCCTGATAATGCTTCATGTCTTTGGCAGAAACTTTCATTAAAAAATCGTAATCACCAGAGATATTGTAACATTCCACAACTTCTTCTATTTTCATAATATCACTAACAAACTGATTCCCAATATTACGATCGTGCTGTTTAAGTTTGATATTACAAAAAACAATGAAGCCTCTGTTTAATTTTTCTGCATCAAGCAGGGCAATATATTTTTTAATATAACCGCTGTTTTCTAATCTTTTAATACGCTCAAAAACAGGCGATGCCGAAAGATTTACCATTTTAGCAAGCTCTTTTACAGTGTATTTAGAATTATCGTGTAGTATATTTAATAACTGAAGATCAATATCGTCTATTTGTTCCATAGCTTTTTTTACTTTAAACAGGTTTAATTTATTTCTAAAAAAGAATAAAATTCTTCAAATATAACCAGAAACAACATAAAAATCTTATTTTATAAAAAATAAAAAGACAACATACTGCAAAGTTTATTTTCACAGCATAAAAATCTAAAGCACACTATTTTATGACAGGGAATGTTATAAATAAAATTATACTTCTTTTCGTCGAGCCATACCCTGAGCGATGATACTAGCGGCAATCAATTGCAAGGCATGATAAAGCATGAGTGGCAACAATACGATGCCGGTGATAGTACTGTGCTGAAAAAGTACTTTTGACATAACGGTGCCATGAACCAATGATTTTTTAGACCCGCAGAATAAGACAGTAATACGGTCTTCTTCTGAAAAACCAAGCAAGCGGCTTATTAATCCGACACAAAAGAATACGGCAAAAAACAACGTCATCATCCCTGCAGCGAGTCCAGCAAGTTCAAGAGCGGTGAAGCCTTCAAAAAGATGTTCGGAAAATGACTTGCAAAACGATGTGTAAATAATCGTTAGAATAACTGACTGATCGAAATATTTGAGCTGTTTCTTGTATTTTTCGGCAATGGCGCCTAAACGGGAATTGAGGCTTATGCCAATGATGACAGGTAGCAAGACTTGCAGAATCAACTTTATGACGATTTGAGTGACATCAAAATCGCCTGTCGCAGAAGCTATAAACAGTCCAACCCAGAGCGGCGTAACCACTACTCCAATCAAACTGGAAATACTCGCATTGAAAATAGCTGCGGGAATGTTTCCCTTGGCGATGGAAACCATGACCACAGAAGAGGATACTGTAGACGGTAAAGCTGCCAGAAAAAATACACCAAGCCAAATCAGCTCGAAGCCGTTATTGACAAACAACGGGCGAAATGCCAAAACAATAAGCGGAAAAAATAAAAAGGTTGTCAATTGAACGACAATGTGCATTTTCCAGTTGGAAAGTCCGGCTTTTAGTTTCGCAACACTCAGTCGCATGCCGTAAAACAAGAAAATAAAAGAAACGCCAGCATTGGCAATCTCCTCCAGCGAAACAGGTTCTTTGACCATGCCTGGCTTTGGCAAAAAATAAGCCATCAGAATCATGGTGGCTATCATTAACAGGAAACCGTCGAACCCTGCTTTTTTTAATACTTCTAATAATTTATTCAATGTCTTTTAAATATTATTCCTCCGTGGAGGCACGGATTCCATTATTAATATATTGAGACTAAATCCCAAGTTCTTTGCGTATAATTTCTGCTCCTGCGCTTAAAGCATTTAACTTGCCTCTGGCTATGTTTCGAGATAACGGCGCCATACCGCAGTTTGTAGAAGGGTAAAGATTTTCGGCATCTACAAACTCAAGAGCTTTACGCAGAGTATCAGCTACTTCTTCTGGTGTTTCTATAGTGTTGGTTGCTACATCAATGGCACCGACCATTACTTTTTTACCGCGAACAAGTTCCATTAAATTTAAAGGCACATTGGAGTTGTGACATTCTAAAGACACAATATCAATTTTAGATTTTTGAATTTTCGGAAAAATTTCTTCGTATTGTCGCCACTCTGAGCCTAATGTCTTTTTCCAATCAGTATTTGCCTGTATTCCATAACCATAGCAAATATGAACCGCAGTTTGACAGTGTAAACCTTCAATGGCTCTTTCTAATGCTGCCATTCCCCAATCGTTTACTTCATCAAAGAACACATTAAATGCAGGTTCATCAAACTGGATAATATCTACCCCTGCATCTTGAAGTTCTCTTGCTTCTTCATTGAGTGCTTTCGCAAATTCCCACGCCAATTTTTCCCTGCTTTTATAATGGTCGTCGTACAAGGTATCTACCATTGTCAGCGGACCTGGCAATGCCCATTTTATAGGCTTATTAGTCTGTTTACGTAAAAATTTAGCGTCTTCAACAAAAACTGCTTTTTGACGTGCAACATCACCTACAACCACTGGAACACTCGCGTCATAGCGGTTACGGATTTTTACTGTTTTACGATTTTCAAAATCTACACCGCTTAAATGCTCGATAAAAGTCGTTACAAAATGCTGGCGTGTCTGCTCGCCGTCACAAATGATATCCAGATCTGCCAATTGTTGTTCCTGCAGAGAAATGCGTAAAGCATCTTGTTTTCCTTCAAGTAGCTGATCGCCTTCTAATTTCCATGGTGACCAAAGTTTTTCGGGTGGTGCAAGCCAGGCAGGTTTGGGTAAACTTCCAACAATAGAGGTAGGTAATAATAATTTCTTCATAGTAGTATAATGTTAATGCGTTGTAATCAATTAAAGAGTAAAATTAGCAGACCATTGTTCCAGGAGACTTTTGTAGGGCTTAATGAAATGCTCTTCTGCATATTTACCTTGTTCAATAGCTAATCGGCTGCGCTCTTCACGGTCATAATCCACGCGAGTCAGTGAATAATCTTCGTGTTTAAGAGTAGGTTGATAGATTTTCCCAGCCACTGAATTTGCATTGTAAATTTCAGGGCGATAAATCTTCTGAAAAGTCTCCATCGTACTAATTGAGCTGATTAGTCCAAGATCAGTATAATCAGCAAGCAGATCTCCGGAATGATAAAAAGCCATCGGTGCCACACTATTCGAAGGCATGAAAAAACGAACTTTTAAGCCCATTTTAGAGAAATATTCATCTGTGATAGAATACTGATCCTGCAGATACTCAAAACCCAGAACCGGATGCTGATACTCCGTACGAGTATAAGTTTTGTTACTCGATACACTTAGACAAATGATCGGTGACATCTTAAAATGCTCTTTATAAGTGACTGAATTCACAAAGCACTTATAAAGTTTTCCGTGCAAATCACCAAAATTTTCAGGGATACAAAAATTAGATTTATTTTTATTGTGCTCGATTAATAAAATACTGAAATCATAATCACGAACATAAGACGAAAAATTATTCCCGGCAATACCTTCGATACGCTGGCTAGTCTTGCGGTCAAAAATATTCGTTTTTAAAACTTCAATCAACGGCAAATTGTTAATACCATTCTTATCATCAATACGCATCGTTACTGTGATGATTTCAAGTTCTACAAGGTAACGATCAGCTTTTGGATTATCTAGATGAGCCAATGCATTGAATCGATTGTTAATCATATTTAATGCATTACGTAAGTTTTGTTGGCGATTACCTCCTCTGGCCAGGTTTGCAAAATTGGTTGTCAAACGCGTTTGACTTGACGGGTGATAGTTTTCATCTAAACAAGTGCTCTTTAGTGTGAATGCAAAATCATTCTGGATTGTATTCTGGGTATTTTCAATATCCTGCTTTTCGTTTATTCCCCTATCTTCTTGTATGTTCGCTCTCATCTGATGATAATGTTTAGTTTTTTTACCCTGCAAATTTGAATATAAAAGATTAAATATTTTTATTTGTACGTAAAATCAGTTAATTATTCTTTTATTTAATATCTTAAAAGATTATTAATCTTTAAACAAATATAATAAGGAAGGAAAACAGATAAATATTCTTTAGTGAACTAAGATGATTGATTTGGAGTTTCCGTGAGCACTTCAAAAACTCAAAAAAGAAAACAATATCATCTATATTTGTCAAAATTTAAGATAGACATAGTAATGAATTTGATAGAAAATTTAAAATGGCGCTACGCCACAAAAGCTTACAATAACATTAAAGTAACAGAAGATAAGGTCGATCAGATCTTAGAGGCTATAAATCTTTCAGCATCTTCTTGCGGTCTGCAATCTTACCGTGTTTTTGTTGTAAGCAACCCGGAAATTCAGCAAAAATTAGGTGCTGATTCGTATAATGGACAGATTAGCTCTTGCTCTCATTTGTTGGTTTTTGCTGCATTCACTGACATGTCTTCGACTTACATTGACGATTATATGGCAATGACAGAAAAGCAAAGAGGTCTTGATTCTGGTGCCTTATCAGGATTTAGAAATGGATTGCATTCCTATTTTAACAATATTAACGCAGAACAAAAAGCACTTTGGGCTGCCAAACAGGCTTATATTGCGCTAGGAACTGCACTTATTGCTGCGGCAGAATTGAAAGTGGATGCCACTCCTATCGAAGGATTTAATGCCGCCACTATCGATGCCGTTTTGGGTTTGAAAGAAAAAGGATTGCATTCTACCGTTATCCTTGCTTTAGGATACCGTGATTCGGAAAAAGACTATATGGCGGCTACGAAAAAAGTTCGTTTGCCTATAAATGAAATGATAACGAAAGTTTATTAATGTTATAAGAATGCATATGTCTTAACATTTTAAAACTAACATTCCATTAAACCTATTGACCAAATTGGTTGTAGTAACTGTAAATGAAAGTCTATCTATTTAATAGAAAGAGTGTCTCGAATCAATTCATCAACGCTTCTACGCTCGGTTTCTCTTGGATAGATAATATTCCATTTCTTTAAAACAAATTTTTATAATCTACTAAACAAACTCCAAAATCAGCACTAAAGAATTAATAATGCTTTAAAGGAAAAACAGTATTTTTGAAAAACAATATTAGAAATTTTTATCTCTTTTTAACTATATTTCAAGTTTTCAAAACTACATAAATCAGAAATTATTATTTCTAAAAAAGAACTTAATAAAATATGTACAGGCTTTTATTATCCTTGAATAATTATTTTGTTTTCATTTATTATATCCCAATCTTATAACTTTGCATAGATGAAAATTTTAATAATAGAAGATGATCAAAGAGTTGCTGAGCTGATCCAGAGAGGTCTTACAGAGCACGGATTTATTCCAACATTAGCTTATGATGGTCTATCGGGAAAAAAATTAGCACTTAATAATCAATATGATCTGATTATAACCGATATTATATTGCCAAAACTTGACGGGCTGGATCTCTGTAAAGAAATACGCCAAATCAAACCCGACTTACCCATAATAATGCTCACCGCACTTGGTACAACTGATGATAAAGTAGAAGGATTTGATGCCGGAGCAGATGATTATTTAACAAAACCTTTTGAAATGAGAGAGCTTCTAGTTCGTATCAGATCCTTATTAAAACGAAGCAATAGCACTTTAAATAATATTGGTTTTATTTTAAAATATGCTGATCTTGAAATGAACCTCCAGACCAAAAGTTTAAAAAGGAATAATACCGAAATAAATCTTACACCCAAAGAATTTAAACTTTTAGAATATATCCTTCAAAATCCGGAGCGTGTCTTATCCCGAACTGAAATTGCAGAAAAAGTCTGGGATACTCATTTTGATACCGGTACAAATTTTATTGATGTATACATTAATTATCTGAGAAAGAAAATTGATAAAAATTTTGATAAAAAACTCATTCATACCCGATCAGGAATGGGATTTATTTTGAAAACAGAATGAAAACCCGAACTCGACTAACCATATTATTTACATTAATTACAGCTACTATTTTATTAGTGTTTGCTGGTATTATCTTAATTTCTGCAAAGCAAAACAGAGAAAAAGAATTTTATACACTATTAAAAAAAGAAGCCGTTACCAAAGCTAATTTATTTTTTAATGCCAAAGTAAACAGCAAAACATTACAAGATATTTACAGAAACAATAGAGCTACATTAAATGAAGTCGAAGTTGCTATTTATACAACCTCTTTCCGATTATTATATCACGATGCTGTTGATATAGATGTTGTAAAGGAAACCAAACCAATGATTGATGAAATTGCCCTAAAAAGCGAAATCCAATTTTATCAAAATGATTGGCAAGTAATTGGAATGAAGTATAAATTTCAAGGAAAAGAATATGTCATTACTGCAGCTGCGTATGACGGATTTGGGTATATTAAACTAAATAATTTACTTAAAACCTGTATTATTGTTTTCATTATATCCATTTTACTGTTGTATATCGCTGGTCGTTTTTTTTCAAAAAAAGCATTTGAGCCTATTGTTAAAATGACAAGCAAGGCAAAAAATATTTCTGCCACAAATCTTGATCTCCGATTAGATACTAACCAAAGTAAAGATGAAATATCAGAACTGGCTTCCACTTTTAATACAGTGTTAAACCGTCTGGAAAATTCCTTTGATTCGCAAAAGCAATTTGTCTCTAATATTTCTCACGAATTACGAACGCCTCTTTCTGCTATTATTACAGAACTGGAACTATCTACTAATAAAGAACGCAATAATGAAGAATATAAAGTTGTAATTTCAAACACACTGCAAGATGCTAAAAAGATAGCCAAACTATCCAATAGCTTGCTGGATCTTGCCAAAGCAAATTATGATCCTTCGGAAATAGCATTCAAACAAGTTCGCATCGATGAAATTTTACTTGATGCCCAACAACAGGTTCAAAAATCAAATCCAAATTATAATATAGCAATTCATTTCGAAAATGATTTTGAAGATGAAGATCAAATTACAATCAATGGAAACGAATATCTGCTAAAAGTTGCCTTTGTAAACTTGTTTGAAAATGGCTGTAAATTCTCAGAAAACAAACAAAGTAAAGTTATTATCAGACTTGAAAAAGAGCAGATTATTTTGGAATTTGTAGATAAGGGCATTGGAATTTCAGAAGAAGATTTAAAGCAAATTTTTAAACCATTTTACCGCGGATCAAATAAACTCTATGCCGACGGAAATGGTATTGGATTGTCTTTGACCCAAAAAATCATCTTACTTCACAAGGGAACTATAGCTATTACATCCGATAAAAAATCAGGAACGATATTTACTGTGAGCCTTATCATGTCTTAAAAAATAGTACCAATTAGATCTTTCTAATAAAATTCTAATTTTTTTCTAAAACATCTCTAACAGCCCCTCTTCAGGGGTTGTTTTATTTTTGCACCATTCTAAACGAAAATTATTTTACTAAATAAAAATCTAAAATGGACATACCTCCTCTTCCCAGTAAACAAAAACTATAAATTTCGCTTCTGCAGAGATGTCATTGACTTTTTCGCCAGCGAATTAAAATCAAAAAAAAAACATATCTGAATTCTTTTTTGATCCCAAAACTCAATATTTAATTTGACTTGTTTCTCTAATCTATTTGAGATACAGCCCTGTTATTGTTTGTACATACAAATCGTAAAATATCTAAATAATATCAATACTACCATGACACATAAAACAAAATGCAACAGCAGAATTCTACTATTTAATGCTCCAAGTAAAAAAATAGAATATCCGAATATTATACTTTTTCTACTAACAATAACAATTCTTACTGCTTGTAATGATAACAAGATTGTAACCGAAAAAGAAAATTACGCCATCAAAGGAGATACGATTATTGTTCCTTCAACATCTGTAATTGCATCGAAACTAAAACTCGAAACAATAAAAAATCAGCCCTATCAATCAGAATTAATAACGGCAGGTACAGTAAAAGCTATTCCAAATTTTTATGCTGAAATTGCACCTCCATTTTCTGGAAGGGTTACCAAAGTACATTTAAAACTAGGGATGAAAACCCAACCCGGCAAACCTCTTTTTGAGATGGTTTCACCTGATTTTATCGATGCTCAAAAAAACTTCTTTCAGGCAAAATCAGCTTATCAGGCTGCCAGACTTTCATTAAAACGCCAGCAGGATTTAAAGGCAAATGGTGTGGGTTCACAAAAAGATCTGGAAGAGGCACAAACCAATTTCGAAGTCAACGAAAAAGAATATCAAAATACAATTGCAAGCCTAAAAATATTTGGGGTAAATGTAAATAAACTAATTTTTGGTCAACCACTAATAGTCACTTCTCCTATCGCCGGAGAAATCATTACAAACGAAGTTGTAATGGGACAATACATAAAAGCAGATGATACTCCCAGAGCTAAAGTTGCCGATTTAAAAAAGGTTTGGGTTGCAGGACAGGTGAAAGAAAAAGACATTCATTTTATACATGAATTAGATGGTGCCGAAATTCAGGTTGGCTCTTATCCTAACAAAAAAATTACTGGAAAAATTTACCATGTCGATGAAATCGTTGACGAGACCACCAGAAGTATACAAGTATTAATCGAATGCCTCAATAGTGATCATGCCCTAAAGCCCGGAATGTATGTAACTGTGAAATTTACTGACACTCCAAAAAACACTTTGTTTGTTCCTGCCAAAGCCGTACTACAATTTAATGATAAAAGTTTTGTACTTGTCCAAATTGCTAAGGGAGAATATACCAGACGTTATGTAGAAACAGGAATTTCCAATAATGGAAAAATAGCAATCCTTTCCGGATTAAAACCAAATGAAACAATCATAAGCCAAGGAGCATTTTATCTCCTGGAAGTAAAATAAGTTAAAAAGTATTCAGTCTCATTGAACAGTCTCAGTCTCTTATACTTTACAATAAATATTTTTAATCTGTGGCAAAAAAACAACTATAAAGGTCAACTTACAACCTTAGTTCCTCAGCGCCTTTAAATCTTAAAAAAATGAAACAAAATATATTTGAAGCAACAATTGCAAAACGCTGGTTAATCTTGGCGTTATTTTTACTCCTTTCCCTATTTGGCTATTATTCCTGGACACAGCTTTCAGTTGAAGCCTATCCGGACATCGGCGATGTAACCTCGCAAGTGGTCACGCAAGTTCCGGGTCTGGCAGCCGAAGAGATCGAACAGCAAATTACAATTCCTATTGAGCGTGCTATAAATGGTTTACCTGGAATGCATGTTATGCGTAGCAAAAGTACTTTTGGCTTATCTATGGTCACTATTGTTTTTGATGATGGCATCGAAGATTATTTTGCCCGAACAAGAATTCAGGAGCGTCTAAATGATATTGAATTACCTTATGGAGCAACACCCGGTTTGGATCCTCTTACCTCTCCTACAGGCGAAATCTACCGTTACATTATTGAAAGTAAAAATCATGATTTACGTGAATTGAGTCAATTACAAGAGTATACTATTATTCCTCGAATCAAACAGGTTTCGGGTGTTGCCGATGTTACAAATTTTGGAGGAATCACAACGCAGTATCAAGTTGAACTTGATCCTTTAAAAATGGAACAATATGGTTTATCGCTCAGTGAAGTAACCCAAACTATTGAAAAAAACAATGCAAATGTAGGCGGAAGTGTCGTTGATCGCGGAGATCAATCTTATGTCGTGCGCGGAATAGGTTTGGTGAAAAACCTGGATGATATAGGTCGTATTGTAGTAAAATCTGTAAATGGTATTCCTATTTATCTGAGTGATATTGGCACATTAAAATACGGAAATCTTGAGCGTAAAGGCGCGTTGGGATATACAGACAAACGTGGAATTGATTATTCGGATAACATCGAAGGGATTGTGCTGCTGTTAAAAAACCAAAACCCATCAGTTGTATTAAAAGGTGTAAATGAAGCCGTTGATGATTTAAACAAAAACTATCTTCCTAAGGGAGTTCAGATTCATGCTTTTTTAGACAGAACCGATTTGGTAAACACAACACTTTCAACCGTTTCGCATACTTTACTCGAAGGAATGATACTGGTAATTATAGTATTAATTGTTTTTCTGGGTAGCTGGAGAGGTGCATTATTAGTCGCTATTACGATTCCTATCTCGCTTTTAATTGCATTTATCTTAATGAAATTCACCAATATTCCTGCCAATTTGCTTTCTCTGGGAGCGATTGATTTTGGAATTATTGTCGACGGTGCCATTGTAATGATGGAAACTATCCTAAAGAAGCGAGAAGACAATGAAGATGCGGAGCTCACTGAAAAAAGTATTGCCGAGAGGGTAAAAAGTGTTGCGCGTCCTATCTTTTTTGCCACTCTTATTATCATTACGGCATACCTGCCATTGTTTGCTTTTGAAAGAGTGGAGAAAAAATTATTTACGCCCATGGCTTTTACTGTTGGGTATGCGCTTTTCGGTGCTTTATTAGTTGCCTTATTGCTAATTCCCGGATTGGCTTATTTTATCTATCGCAAGCCACAAAAAATGTATCATAATAAATGGCTGGATAAACTCACTAACTCTTATTATAATCGCATTCAAAAAATAATGCAATCTCCTAAAAAAGTATTTGCTCCTTTGATGGGTGTATTAACGCTTGCTTTTATTCTTACGCTATTGGTTGGAAAAGATTTTTTACCACCGCTGGATGAAGGATCAATTTGGCTACAGGTTTCATTACCGCCGGGTATCACTTTAGAGAAGTCCAAAGAAATGAGTGATACACTGCGCCATCGAACTTTAAAACATGATGAAGTAACCTATATGATGGTACAGGCCGGACGCAATGATGATGGAACTGATGCCTGGACTCCTTCGCACTACGAATGCAGTATTGGTTTAAAACCCTATAGCGAGTGGAAATCAGGAAAAACCAAAGCCGATTTAATCAAAGAACTTGCTGCAGAATATGATACTATGCCAGGTTACAATGTTGGTTTTTCGCAACCCATGATTGATGGCGTAATGGATAAAATTTCCGGGGCACACAGCGAATTGGTTGTAAAAGTATATGGAGAAGATTATAAAGAAACTCGTCGAATTGCCGAAGATATTATCAAAACCCTTCAGAATATAAAAGGTGCAGTTGATCTTGCCATAGATCAAGAGCCGCCATTACCGCAAATACAAGTCATTGCCAACCGCCAGAAAATTGCTCAGTATGGACTGAATGTAGATGATGTTTCAGAGTTGATAGAAGTTGCGATGGGCGGAAAAGCCGTTTCTCAAATTTTTGTAGGCAATAAAGTCTATGATATCACTGCACGTTACAATGAAGAGAACCGCAATACTCCTGAAAAAATAGCAAACCTAATGTTGACTAATGCTCAGGGAATTAAAATTCCTTTATCGCAAGTATGCGATATCAAACTCAATACAGGAGAAAGCACAATTGCCCGAGAAATGAACAAACGTCATCTAACTGTTCGCCTAAATTTAAGAGGTACAGATCTAAGTTCTTTCCTGAGTGAGGCTCAATCCAAAATTGAAAACAAAGTAAAATACGATCACCAGCAATTTAAAATAAAATGGGGCGGACAATTTGAAAACCAAGAGCGAGCTTATAGTCATCTGTCAATAATTGTTCCGTTGGCTTTAGCACTCATGTTTGTATTATTATATGGTGCATTTGGAAAATTCCGTCAGGCTGGATTACTAATGAGTATCGTTCCACTGGCATTATTTGGAGGAATGCTGGCACTTAATATACGCGGTATGACGCTCAATGTATCCTCTGCAGTAGGTTTTATAGCCTTGTTTGGAGTTGCTATACAAAATGGAGTTATAATGATTTCACACATTAATCAGCTTCGCAAAAACGGAATGGATTTACTTGGCGCAGTAACAAATGGTGCCAAACAACGCTTTCGACCTGTATTAATGACTGCTACTGTTGCTGTATTAGGGTTATTGCCTGCATCATTAGCAACCGGCATTGGTAGCGATGTACAAAGACCTTTGGCAACGGTAATTGTCTACGGATTGTTGTTTTCTACAATCCTGACCTTATTTGTTTTACCCTCTCTGTATTATCTGATCGAGAAAAGATTTGGTTTGAAAAATGAAGTCATTCAAGATAAAATCGATAATTAATAAAAGAAATAATTATGATTAAAAATATAAAATATAAGTGGGTCGCGCTTACAATACTGTTAGCTATAGCAACACCGTCAAATGCTCAAATTGACACCCTATTTGGAGCAATAAAAATAAAATATCCTCAATTTTTATCATTAGTCAATAAAAACAATTTAGAATATGCTGCCGAAAAATTTAATGTAAATATAGCCGAGGCCAATGTCGAAGCTTCAAGGGTATTCCCAGATCCACAAATCACCATTGGAGCAAATGATAATGGGCAACACAGAATGCAAATGGGATATGGTTTTTCATCAGAACTAAGTTGGACAATGGAACTTGGCGGAAAACGAAAAGCCCGAATAAATCTGGCAAAAAGTACAAGCGAGCTAACCAAAGCTTTACTTGAAGATTATTTTCGGAATCTTCGAGCCGACGCAACTTTAAATTATCTGGCAAGCTTAAAGCAAAAAGAAATCTATGAGGTACAATCAAATTCCTACACTATTCTTAAAAATATAGCTGTAACGGATAGTATTCGGTTTAAATTAGGGAGTATAACCCAGATTGATGCACAGCAAAGTAAACTGGAAAGCAGTTCTATGCTAAATGAGGTGCATCAAAGTGAAGCCGATTGGAAAACATCACTATTGCAGCTCGGCATAATTGTAGGGAATCAAAAAGCAGATTCGTTGTATTTACCTTCAGGAGATTTAACCAAATTCGACCGTTTATTTGATTTGAATGAACTTATAACTTCTGCTCAAAATAATAGAGCCGACTTATTAGCAGCTCTTAAAAACAAGAATGTCTCACAAGATATTTTAAAGCTAGCCAAAGCAAACAGAGTATTGGATTTAGGATTAAGTTTAGGGGTGGAAAGTGCAGCTGTAGTTACCAATATTGTTGCTCCTACTCCATCTTCAAATGCTGTATCTGCAGGTATTACTATTCCGCTTAAATTTTCAAATCGAAATAAAGGAGAACTAAAAGCTGCCGAATTTAGTTTGCAGCAAGCCGATGTTCTGTATCAGCAAACAGAACTGCAAATTCAGGTAGAAGTACGAAAAGCGTGGTTTAATTATCTCACTGCGCAAAAACAAGTTCGCCAATTTAATACCGGTTTATTGGCTGATGCCCAAAGAATACTTGATGGAAAAGTGTACAGCTATAAACGAGGAGAAACCAGTTTGCTTGAAGTATTAAATGCACAGCGAACCTACAATGAAACACAACTTAATTATTATCAAACCCTATACAATTATGCCGCCGCACTAGTCGAACTAGAAAAGACGGCTGGAATTTGGGATATTAATTTTTAAAATAATAACAAACAAAATGAAAAATACATTTACAATTTGCATCGTGCTTTTTTTTATACTAAAAATTAGTGCGCAACAAGAAGGTCTTACTTTTGGAATAAATGGAGGCATAAACTGGACATCATTAACAGGCAAAAATATAGATAACTTCTCTAATGGTGGCTCTTCAAGAAGTTTAACCGGACAAACAATAGGCATCACTTTGGATAATAAAACTTCTAAATACTTTGGATTAAAACATGAAATATTCTTCACCCGAAAACTAATGACAATCCAAATCGATGATGGCATTAATCCTATTTTTGCAAGCAAACTAAAACGTCAGTCTATTGATCTGTTTCCTGCAAGTCCCAGCTTTTATTATAAAGGATTGCAAGTTTATGCAGGGCCTTACGTAGGTATCTTACTAAATGCTTCTATACAACGAAAAGACGCTAATGGGAATTTATATACAGATAAATCCTTTTATGGCAATGGAGAAACTCAAAGCAATTACAGTCAGAAAATAGATGCGGGATTTGTAGCAGGTTTAAATTATGAATTACCAAATGGCATTAATATAGGCGGAAAATTTATTCGAGGATTTATTCCTCTTATAGAAAATGCAAATACCAAGCAGCAATGGAAAATTTATAACGAAAGTTTTTTTGTTACAGTAGGATATGCTTTTAAAGCACCATAATAATTGTTCTTTCTTATCTGCATGTTAAAAATATTTATCCCTTATATTAGGTACTAAGTCCAATTAGGAAGCGTTATGGATAATGATTATTGACCTATAAGCTGTATAGCCAATATCAAATCATAGAAATCATAAGTAACAACCTTGAAAAAACTGTAAATTTACCGTTATTAATAATCTATTTATGAGTTTAATTTTAAACTACTCTGTAAATGATATCTTAAATTAGGTTTCTTAACATTTTTATTCAGGCGATTTAGAAAGAATGAAAATTTTAAGTTTTCACTTCTATTTATATTGTGCATTTCTACCTATTACTCTTTTTATTTTGAATATTACCTACCACAAAATAACTCACGATACACTTCTGATATAATTGATGTTTTACTTTATTTTTCTGGTGGAATTCTTTTTTATTTATTTACAAAGCCAATGAAAGACAGACATTACATATGGTAAGCCAATTTCTTTAAATCATTCGTAAAATGATTTTTGAATTGTGAAGTAAGACTCACAAAGCCAAATGGCGTCAATTGAAGACAATTGACGCCATTTTTTTATTTACACTATTAGATAAAGTAAGTTTGGCTTGGAAAAAGAATTAAAATAAAAATATCGATAACATGGTTTACTTTAAATTTTCTGCGATGCTTTTTTTTATGATGCAAGCCATGTAGTGCAAATTGATAAGCAGTAATGCGCATTGATAGCACTTAGCAAAGCCTTTGAAATACCTTTGTATTATAATTGATAAAAACTTTAAATACAATGGAAAATCAACTCCCACCGGCTAAAATTTATTTAGTCAAAGATACCGGACTGGTTAAAGTACATACTTTAGTTTCTCCAGCTCCAATGTTTGCTAATGCAACGCATATTATTGAACTTCCTGATGAATTAATATTGATTGACGGACAGTTCTTTGCCCAGTACGGAAACGAATTCCGTAATTTAGCAGATAGCCTTCAAAAACCAATTTCCCGTTTTTACGTAACACATGATCATCCTGATCATTATCTAGGAATGGGTGATGCATTTGCAAATGTGCCTGTTTACGCTCTTGAAGAAATTAAAGCATCTTTGGAGAAAAATGCTCCAAAAGAATTGAAAGAAAAACAACATCACATGGGCAATCTAATTGCTGGCAGACTTTCACTTCCTACACAAATAGTTGAGCCGGGCGAAGAAAATATCGGCGGGGTTAAATTTATTTTTGAACGTGTCCTTGATACAGAAAGTCCGTCAACTTTAGTAATTAAACTGCCTGAGCTTAAAATTGCTATTGTTCAGGATATTCTTTATCATAATACACACGCTTTTGTTACAGGCCCAATTGACGGATGGAAAACTGCACTTAGAAAACTCCGTGAAGACACTGCTTATGACATTTTTCTTCCAGGACACGGAAAACCGGCTAACAGTTCAGATCTTGATAATGCATTGATATACCTGGATCAAATTGAAACAGTTAAAAACGACGCTATTAATGCAGAAGAGTATAAAAATGAGGTGCTAAAACTTTATCCTAACTATGCTGGTGCTAAATTAATCGATATTTATCTGCCAATTTTGTATGCTGCTAAATAATTTAAAAAAAGAAACTTTACTATTAATTCAATAAATTACTCAAATGAAATATTTTTCTAAAACAGCTGTTGCATTTTTATTGGCAATTGCCACAATGACAGCGCAGGAATTGCCAAAAGCCAGTATTATAAAAGCTTTGAAAACTAAAAAAATCAGCATTTATACCGTTGTTGCTCCACCTGAAATGTTTACCAATACTACACACGTTATTGAACTGCCGCATGAATTAATTGTAGTTGATGGTCAATTTTATGCTCCCTATGCGCAGCAAGTCAAAAAATTAACCGACAGCCTAAAAAAACCAGTTACCAGATTTTATATCTCACATGACCATCCTGATCATTATCTTGGTTTTGGAGATGCTTTTCCGAATGTTCCGGTTTATGCCCTCGAAGAAACAAAGGAAGGAATCGAAAAAGCAGGACAACAGGTTTTAGAACAAAGGCAAAAACAATTTGGCAGCATCATTGCTACCTCACTTAACAAACCATCTCATGTTCAAAAAACAGGAAAAGAAGTTATCGATGGCGTTACTTTTATTTTTGAAAAATCATTGAATAATGAAGATGCTGTTTCACTTGTAATTAAAATTCCAGAAGTAAAAACCAATATTTTACAAGATATTGTCTACAACAAAACACATCTATTTATAGCTGGAAATACTGATGGATGGCGAAAAGCAATTAAAAAAGAAGAAAGCAATAAAAAATATACTTTGATTTTGCCAGGACATGGAAATCCAACTGATCGAAGTATATTTGAAACTGATCTTAAATATCTTGATTTTGTAAACAAAACACTTTCCGAGTCAAAATCAAAAGAAGAGTATAAAGCAAAAATATTAGCAGAATATCCAGATTACGGAGGTGAGCATTTGATTGACATTTACCTGGCTTATTATCTAAAATGGGACTGGGCAAAAAAATAAAAAAAAAACGGTCTTTAAGACCGTTTTTTTAATAACTGCTATTTAAAGTTTTCAAATATTTAAATTATCTTCATAACCAAAAGAATAATATTCAAATTCATAAAATAAACACTATGGAAAAATTCTTTTTGATAGTCGCTTTTACAATACTTTCAGCAGGCATAAAAGCACAAACTATTAAAGATTTTGCACAGCCTGAGAGCATAAATTCTGACGGAAAGTATTTTTATATAACTAATATTGGTACAAATCCTGATCCAGCAGCGGCGGATGGAGATGGATATATCAGTAAAGTAGATTGCAATGGAAAAATTATAGTAAAAAGTATTACCACTGAAAAACTAAATGCGCCAAAAGGTACGGCTGTACTCAATAACATTTTGTACACTGCCGATTTGGAAAGAATTGTCGGGATTGATTTAAGAACTGGTAAAAAAGTAAAAGAAATAAGTCTTGCAAAATATCATACTGTATTTACTAATGATCTGACTGTAAAAAACAGTACTACTTTGTTTGTTTCTGCTACTGATACAGGAGCTATTTTTGAAGTCAATCTAAAAACAGGAAGAGCAACTGAAATAGTCAATCTAAAAGGCGTTAATGGAATTTTTTATGATACGAAAAAGAACCAATTGTTTGTCTGCAGTTTTATATTCGAAAATCCTAATGCAGGACAGATTGGTGTTGTAAAATGGAAAAAAAACAAAGCTGTTTATGAAAGAATTGGAAATTTTAGCGGAGCTTTTGACGGATTGTGGCTTTTGGATGAAAATACACTGCTGGTTTCAAATTGGGCTGCACTAGATCATGCAGCAGGTTTTTTGGAAAAAATTAATTTGAAGAAAAATACAGCTGTAAAACTAGAATTGCCTCTTGTGTACGGTCCTGCAGATTTTTTTGTTGATGTAAAACAAAAAAGCATTATAATTCCGATCGTTTTAGAAGGAAAAATAGTGATTGCAAAATATTAAATTGGTTTAAATTCCTTTATACAATAAATATGTTAAAAGTTAATTTTGAGAAAAATAAATATGGTGCAGAATTACTGCTTGATTGTGTTGAACTCTCTGAAATTTCAGATCAGAGTATTGGCATGAAAGAACTGCATATTACTAATTTTTATGAGATTTTCTTTTTTATGGAAGGCACAGGAAGTATTCTTCTTGAAGAAAAACATATCGAGATTAATGCGCCTTGTGTTCTTTTCCTTCGTCCGGGTCTGCCGCGTCAATGGGAATTAGGTGCAGTAAAAAAATGTATGGTAATTTTTTTCGAAGGTGCTTTTATAGAAACTTTTTTAAAAGACCCTCTTTTTCTTCATCGTCTTTATTACTTTTTAGGAGGAACATTTTCATCAATACTTTCGCTATCAGAAAATGAAATACAAATGTTTGAAAACCTTTTATTGGCAGTAAAAAAAGAAATTAGCAATCTTAAAAATGACAGCCATCAGCTTCTTAGGGCCTATTTGTACCAATTATTGATACTTTTAAACCGAGATTATACTAAAAATTATGATTTGAGAGGCAATCTTTATGAAAACTTAAATATGCTAAAATTCAAGGAATTAATAAAACAAAATATCAAAGAAAAGCAAACCGTAAAAGAATATGCTGCACTTTTGAATATAAACCGGAATAAACTTAACCAGCTCTGCCACGAAATATTTGCCAAAGATGCAAGTGATATTATTAAAAATGAATTGGTAGAATCCTGTAAATATGATTTACTGACAACAGACAAAACTATTACTGAGATTAGTTATGATCATAATTTTTCTGCTCCATCTAATTTTGTCCGTTTTTTTAAAGCAATGGCGAATGTTTCACCGGCAGTTTATCGTACTCAATATATTTAGTTTAAAGAAAGTAGAAATAATTAACTACACTTCTATGCTTTTTATTCTGTTTTAATTCTTAAGTATTAACCGCAAGTACACTAAGATTCTTATCTAATAGTAAGTTTAAAAAACACAAAGTTCGCAAAGCTGTATCAACACAAAGCTTTGCGAACTTTGTATTTTTATAAAATCCGATATGTATAAAAAAACTTTGCTCACGATAGCTATCGGGATTGCAGTTAAAATAATTAGTCAATACAAAATATTTTAAATTTCTCCACAGGTTTTTGTGTTGATTCGTTTACTATCTAATATTTTATGGTTCAAATTTTTTCAACTCAAATTCTGGATGGATGGTACAACCAAAATTCTAACGTAAGCTATATGAATTTTGAGCTACAGTAAGCAATTGATTCGATAAAAGAAATATCACTGTTTTCTTAGACTTTTCTATTGTCATAAATTTATTCAGATAAATAACAATATCGAAGGTGATATTCGCATAGATTTTTACAAGAACTCTTTGGAGAGCGAGGGATATTATTGGATGTGCTAGTTTAGCTTGTGCTCTGAATTTTGCTTAAAATTCAGTTCGGAATTTTTATTTGTAATCTTTTATTATACATTTACGCAACTGTCACAAAAGGCAAACCGTTAGTTAGAATTCAATAAAAAGTCAAAAAAAACATGAAATCAATTCAATCAATAACTTTTATTTTATTATTTATAACACAATTAGGTTTTACACAAAGCAAGAAAGAAAAATTAGAACAACTTTTTGAATTTTACAATCAACAAAATCTATTTAACGGTTCTGTTTTTATTTCTGAAAAAGGAGAAACTTTACTAGATAAAGGTTATGGATTATCAAATGTAGCTTTAAAAAAGGAAAATAGCGCTAACAGCATTTTTCAAATATATTCCATTACAAAAACTTTTACAGCAACGGTAATTTTAAAATTAGTAGAAGAAAAAAAACTTTCATTACAGGATAAGCTTTCAAAGTTTTATCCAGATTATCCCGATGCAAGTGCTATTTCAATTGAAAGTTTGTTAACCCATACCTCTGGAATTTATGACTATACCAGAGGAAATGATATGAAAGACCAAACGGAAAAATCATTTATTGAATTTCAAAAAACAAAACCTTTGGATTTTCCAGTTGGAACTGATTGGAGTTATTCTAACTCGGGATATTATTTTCTAGGCTATATAATTCAAAAAGTTACTGGAATAAGCTACGAAAAAGCAGTTGAAAAATACATATTTAAACCATTGAAAATGACACAAAGTGGTTTTGCTTTTAAAAATCTAAAAAGTGAAAATAAAACCATTGGCTATGAGATTTTTACAGAAAAAGAACAAAAACCATCAATTGTTTATGATCCACCTATGCCTTTTGCAGCTGGTGGAATATACTCAACTGTTGAAGATTTAAACAAATATTATAATGGACTAAAAAATTACAAAATTATCTCCAAACAAAGTTTAGAAAAAGCATATACGCCTTTCAAAAACAATTATGGTTATGGCTGGATTACAATGCCAATGTTTAAAAAAATGACAGTTGGTCATAGTGGTTATGCAGCTGGTTTTTGTAGCAATTTTGTTCAAATTCCCGAAGATGATATCTGCATTATACTGCTTACAAATACAGAAAGAGGTTTAAACACTGCCACTTATGCTATTATAAAAACTTTGTATAATTTATATGATAAAGATTATAAAATTCCAGTTGTAGCCAACGTAAGCTCAGAAACTTTAAAGCAATATGTGGGAACTTATCAAGTAGAAGACAATTTTGTAATGTACCTTACAGTTGAAAACAATAAATTAAAATTGCAAAGTGGCAACGGACCCACAACTATTCTATTTCCTGTAAAAGAAAATTTATTTTTCGCTGAAGAATTAATGGGTGATGTAATTTTTGAAAGAAACAAGACTTCACAAATAGAGTCATTAAGTTTTCATGTAGGAAATCAACTAAAAAAAGCAAATAAAATATTTCCTTCTTGGGGAATTGTAGGAACTGCCACAGAAAAAGGCTGGGAAGGCCCTGATGCAAAACTTTTTGAAACTGAAACAAAAGGAATTTGGACAATTAAAAATGTGACTTTAAAAACAGGAGAGCTTAAATTTCGTTTTAATGACGATTGGACTTTAAATTTTGGAAAAGATATGAGCGACGGAATAATGCCAAAAGGAGATAATATAGAAATTTCAACAGGCGTTTATGATATTATTTTGGACATAACTGATTACGAAAAACCAAAATACAAAATTTTCAAGAAAAGTTAAAAAAACAGCCCCGCTCTACGAGATGTTTTTCTTTACGCTGTGCAAATGTCTATGAGTTTGCGCCATTTTAAACAAATATAATTGAAAAACAGAGACTTCATAAAGTATCTGACTTTAGAACTAATTTTCTTAGAATATTTCTCCTGAATGTAAAAATTCTAACGTAAGCTATATGAATTTTGAGCTACAGTAAGCAATTGATTCGATAAAAGAAATATCACTGTTTTCTTAGACTTTTCTATTGTCATAAATTTATTCAGATAAATAACAATATCGGAGACGACTTTACTATTCATGCCTTTAAGAAGTGGAAATAATTCTACCTGATCCAAATAAACCAGAGGTCGCTCCAGATTAGGATGTATTAATGCCTGTTTTATCACTATGCAATCATTATCGATAGCGTAAACAGATTTAAATGTAATATTTGGAGAAACTACTATTTCTTCATTCCAAAGTTGGTGTAAGATATAATCAACAGGAATTGGTGCTGTCTGTTTATGTTCAAATATTGATTTTTCTGTATTAAATTCTTTTTCTAGTTTGTTTGTAAATGCTGTTTTATGGTTCGAAATATCCAATCGAAAATTGATTCTTTTTATCCAGAATTCAGTTTTATCATGGCAAGCCCAGGCATTCTGATAATAATCAGCGGTCCAGTGCGCATGATTTACAACTGACTCTATCAATTTTTCTTCATAGAAATTCTTTGGATGTTCTGAATCCGGGTCTTTTAGATAAGTATTTATTGCAATTGCAACCTGCAAAGAAAAACGCATTGCTTTTTCGACACCGGTAGACGAAAGCGGATCTAATGTAAAAGCGGCTTCACCAATTTTTATAAACTGATTATCCCAAGGCGTCTGATTAACAAAAGAGGTAACAGAACAGCTTTCAACAGCATTATCTTTTAACTGATTTACAAATGGTGCAAATAATTCGGTTTTGCGCATTAAATCCAAAAGATGCAATTCACTTTTTTTGAATTGTACCGTATCAGTAAAAGCCATTATGCGATAGCGATTTCCGCATACCGGAGATCCCCACAACCAGCCATCATCAACGGCTTCGACAAATGCCTCATTAAAAACTGCATTATTATCAATATGTGTCCAGACTGCAATAGCAGGAGGCGCAATAGGAACTCTTTCATTCAGAAGCGTTCCTTTACGTCCTCTTCCATCTAAAACTATTTTTGAGTTAATTCTAATTTCAGATGAATTATTTACGATGTCTAAAGTCCATCCGTTTTGGGAACTGATCGACTGTTTTAATTTTCCCGGCTGGATCAAATACAATCCTTTTGAAACGCTAAATTGAAGTAATTCCTGATCGAGTTTGCTTCTGTCTACAATTGTACCTCCATTATTTTGTCCCGGACGTTCGTATATATATCCTTTATTCTCCCAAATAACTTTGGCAGAAATAGTATTGAGATACAGGGCATCTTCTAATAAATGACCTGCATTTAAATAATCGAAAATATTACGAATTCCGGGAGAAAGAGATTCCCCAATTTGCGATCTGGGAAACTCCTCCTGCTCCAGCATTCCTACTGTATAGCCCATATCTAATAAACGTATTGCCGCGCATAATCCCGCAGGACCAGCTCCAAGAACAAAAACATCAAAAGTTTCAGGAAATCTTTTCATTATCAATTAATTATTCCAATTGGGTTTTAATCTCGATAATCTTTCGTTGGCTTGTATGGTATAAAACAACCATGATCTGATATAATCGCAAGCAGGTCTTCCTTTGTCAATTACTTCATGATGACAGCCTCCTCCGCATAAATAACGAGCCCAGCATTTCGAACATGGTTCTTGTGTATTTACATGTCTATTGGCAAGCCAGTTGTTTTGCAGATCAGGTTGTACGCCATCTGTCAAATTGCCCATTTTACCTGCTTCTTCATTTACAAAACGATGGCAGGCAAATAGTTCTTCATCGGCAGATACGCCCATATATCCGGCACCGGCACCACAAGGATAAGGTCTGTGGGTTCCTTTTGAAATTTCTTTTAATGCATTTACCATATTCAAAAAAGGATAGCGTTTTCCTTCTAATACATTTTTTTCAAAATTAAGTCCACAGGCAATCATATTTTCCAGCATGACAGACAGCTGTTCTTTATTCATTTCATTTTGTCCGTTACTGGATTTCAACAAAGGGGAAAAACCTACACCGTGAAATCCCATACGAACAAACTCGTCTAAAACTTCCGGAAGATTGGTAATTTCCGGCGTTACAGTTACTCGTGCTGAGACCTGCATTTTTTTCTGCATGGCCAGCAAAGGCTGAATGTTTTTTATGATTCTGTCATAACTCCCGTTTCCTCCTTTCATTGGTCGGTTCAGATCGTGATCTTTGCCTATTCCGTCTAAACTTATAGTGACTGAGAAACCGTATTCTTCAAAAAACACTGCATCACTTTCTGTTACTAAAGTACCGTTTGTAGTAATCGAATAACTAACCTGAATGTTTTTCTTCTTTGCAGCTGTTTCAGCATAAAGAGTCGCTTCTCTAATTGCTTTTCTGTTAATAAGAGGTTCACCGCCCAAAAAGGTAAGTTGTGCTTTTCCTCCTTCGGGACAATCTTTTAGTAATAGATCTATGGCCTTAAAAGCCGTTTCTAAAGACATACTTTTTGTAGGTCCTCCAAAGTCACCCTGATCGGCATAACAATAGGTGCATCCCATATTACATTTCTGAGCTATTGCTAATGATAAAGCATGCAAAGGCGGACTTTTCAAAGGTTCGTCTGTAATATATTCCGGAGCATCAATGCCTAAAAGTGTTAGCTCGTTTTGCAAGGCATTTTCGTCCTTTTCATTCATTAAAAAAGCTATTCTTTGCTCTATTTCGGGAGAAATAGTATAAAGTCTGCTTCCGTTTGGAATAAAAATCTGAGTCGCCTGCCCGCCTTTTACCAAATGTGCTTTGGCAGAACGCGGTCTGGACTGGGGAACAATAACCTGTGCCAGTTTAGTGGCAATCAGGTTATTTTGTTTTTCCTGAGAAAATCTTTCAATAGCGCCTATCATTTTTTGTCTTGCGGTTTAGGTTTTACTACGCTGCTTTCTATAGCGTCTTTTCCTTCAATAATGAAATTAAGTTCTCCCTGCCAGTTTTCAAAAAGATCCTGATACGAGATTAATCTGGTATTTTTCCAATCGTCCGGAATATAAGATCCTGTTCGTTTTTTTGACATCCATAAATCACCGGTACTCAAACCATTTTCGTCCGGAACGATATTTACAAAATCAGGCCTGCTGGCTGCCCAATAATAGCAAGAACATTCGCGATAATCATTTTGCCACGGAGCACAAAGACCTTGTGTTAGTTCTCCAGGTTTTAAAACAGTATCTGAAAATGCTGCGCTATTGCCATCAAATATTTTATTTACAACCAGTTTTACCGTAATATATTTTTTAGGATCATTCAATTGGCTTAAATCTACTAGAACTTCTTCTATTGACTGTTCTAACGTAAAATGACAAGTAACTTCCTGTCCTTGTTTTTGCAAAACCTCAACCATAGAATTTGACCATTCCATAAACGAAACGCCATTAGGATTGGCATTTGTTTTTAAAGGTACATTATCCCCATCAGGAAATACAGGTCCAAAAGTTTGTACCATTGTAGCTTTTCCTTCTATAGCTACCAACCTATGCCCAATTAAATTTGAATCTGTTGCTTCAAGTACATAGTTATTATTTTCCATAAGAACGATGCCGTTAAAAGCTCTTCTCCAAAGGTTTCTAAAATCAAATTCAAGTCCCGGAAAGCAGTTTGAAATAGCTGTTCTTGGCAAAACCGCAATAGGATTTCCAACTCCTCTGTAATGCAATTGTGCAGTTAAATTTGAAGCTTTAAGCGGCGAACCATAAGATACCGGCAAAGTATCAGGGTTACTGTCATTAAAGATAGATTTAGTCGCCGCCTTTATGATTGTATTAATTTGTCGGTACGTAAAAGTTAGTGATCTTCCATCTGCACCACGCATTAAGGCAGGCATTTTTCGAAGTGCTGTGCTTGATAAATCACCAATTTCAGTTGGTTTCCGCAATACATCTCCAAACCATGGAGAAGCTCCGGAACTTAATCCGTTGAATACTCTTTCATGTAAGAGTTGCAAAGCAAGATTGTCAACAAGTGAAGTGGCCATAATAGGTTCAAAAAGACGTCCGAAATCATTTGTATTCTGGCGAACCATTGTACTGGCAACATTTTGTTTCCCCTCGTAACTATTGCCATTCATAATCGTTGTATTCATCAGACGAATGGTTTCAAAAGCCCTGCGAATAATTTCTTCGGCTTCTTCTATACTAACTTCTCCTTCGATATCGGTTCCTTCAATAATTTGCTCAAGCTCATCTGAAACTACACGAATTGGTAAAGTATCAGGTGCAAAAGAAGGAGGTCCGGCACTAATATGTGCTTTGGCTGTTAAGGTCTTATTGTCTGAAACTTTTAGTTTAACCGTTACAAAACCATCACATTCATCATCAATATAGCCCCAGCTTACCTGCCAGCTTTCATTTTTATCGTCGGTATAACCATACCCGGCAAAAATTTGTGCCGGAACAGTATAGAATATATTTGGATTACTGCCTTCTTGATAACCACGCCACTTACCTTTTCCTTTACTGATATCGTACAATATTCTATCTTCATCTCCTTCTCCATTTTCCTTTTTAAAAGTAGGGTCTATTGCTGTATCGTCAATACCAGACGCTGTATTTCTATGTAAACTGGAACCATAAACTTTTCCTCCGGCTGGTGTATAACGCAATCTTAGCTCTGGAAAATCTTTTGTTGGTTTTACATACTGAACAGAGCCTAATGGCAATTTTTTTTCCGGGAGAAAGTTGTTGCAGTCCGCTAATAATGGTTTAAGTTCGTGCGAATTAATATCACTTAATTTGGCAGTCATCTTATCGTTTACGTCGCCCGTTCTTCTGAATATTTTTATGTTTGCCACATCAACATCCCAGGAAATATCTTTTAGACTTAATCCTGACTTTTTAAGCAATTCTTCTGTAAGAGGTACTAACTCGTCCGGTTTTTCATCAGTAATAGCAAAGACTTCCAGGAAAGGAGAAACAGGATGAATCTTTCCTTTTCTGTCTTCCAGATCCAGTACTTCTTTAAATTTTATCTTTAAGGGTTTGTGAGACGTAATTTCTCCTGTATGCGGATCAACTGATAATGTCGTTTTTGGAATAATTTCTCTATAATCAAGTGGTTTTTCTTTTGATAATTGAAGATCGTACGCATCCATTGGTTTCTTTGATTCTCCTAGTCTGCCAATTGCAATTGGTGGAAGAATTCTTAATTCAATAATTTTCATATCGTGGTACTTTTAATAATTAATGGGAATAAAAATGATCTGAAACTATACCAGATTCTCTTCTGTTAAACGTGCAATTGCCTGTAGCAATTTTTGATCAGCCTCTTGCAGTCCGTTCAAATATTGAATGTGCGGCTGGATCTTATAGTTTTTTAACTTCACGATGATGTTATTTGAAGCTTCCAGAAGATCTCTGTGCAACCTCCATCGATTGTGTTCTCCAAAAGGCAAATCAAATGTATAAGGCAGTGTAAACGGAGGCCCCGCTACTTTAGAACTACTCTTTGAGATTGGAGTCTGAACCAGAATAGTAGCTAAACTTCTCAAATTATACATTTCACCAAATGCCGAATTGATAATCATACCACGAGGAGAAGAATTTCCTGAATTATTAAAACCATTATCCAATAAAAAGCTGTGGTTTAAAAAGTTAAGCAATAATCGATAACGAATATCACACAAGTTGGCCCAAAGTATTGCTTCCGGACTTTTAATTTCATCACTTTCTTTTTCCTCTTTCGAATCAGCTGCATCTAATTCTTCTTTTAAATTAGATTCTGAACCTACATAAGGATTCGTAGCCACATTTCTGGAAGGGTCAAATTTGTTATTGGTTTCTTCTAATATCTCCTTGTACTCTTTGTAGATATGCAAGAAACGTTCGAAGTGAGATGGTAAAGCATCATCAGTCTCCAGACCTTCTCCTTGTTCTGCTATTTCAGACAATGCCTGATAGGCATCGTCACGGGATAATAACGGAGCTACCAATACATCAGGACTTTTTGTATAAATACTTTGTCCGTCACTTCCTCTGCTTCCTCCTTTATATCCACGTCCCCACTCATCAAACTTTGCCTGATAATTGTAAGTCGCAGCCTGAAAAGTCTCATCTGATATTACTGCAGGATCTTTAATTAACTGAAGCAATACCACAAACAATGCTCCAACAGTATGAGGATCTGATACTGATGAATCTACAGAATTTCTAATTTCAATTGCCAGTTCATCATCACCTGCAAGCCATTCGCAGGGTGCCTCAGCATATACATACTTTGCAAGTGATTTAAGAGAGAATTTTTCCAGCGTAAAAGGAAAAGGATAAAAAGGGCTGTCCCATGGATAGCTTTCTCTTCCAAAATTTAAAGGTGCTCCAATTACTTTTAATACGTTCTGAACCGAAATGAAATGCCCCATTTCTTCCTTGGCTATACCCAGAATAATATTTTGCCACGTATGCACTTTTTCCTGATATTTTTCCGGAACATTTGCTCCTCCCATACTATAGGCAGAGTACAAATATTGCAACATAAGTCCCTGCTCAATTTCGGCATCGATTTGTAACAGCATCGTAATATAGTCTTTGCCGTTAAACTGAGATGGCACCTTAAAAGGTTCGCCGTCTTTTAAACGCTCACAATTGCTTTTGGCGTCGCCAACGGCCATAATCAGGCTATTGGCAACATTTTGTTGTGGTGCGTTGGCTTTTGCCCATTCTAATATTGGAGAGATAAAATGATCTCTTTTTTCGTTGTAATTCATAGTATCTTTAGTTAGTTAATCTTTGTTTTTTAATGAAAAAGAATCACAGTATTTTAATAGAAAAAATGCTGTGATTCCGATATAATTTTAAGATTTATGATAAGGACATTCTGAAGCTGACGCTGAAGAAGTAATGATACTTGAGCTTGGAAATTGTTTTTCGATTAAACTTCTTTGCTCTGGAGAAACATCGTCTATCTTACGAAGTGTATTGACTTGTATATGTGGCCAGCTTGTAGTACCACCGTTATCTCCAAAATCAAATTCAAAAAAGATAATCTGTTCGTATTGCAACTGAAGAATTTCTATTCCGTTTTCTTCTACTGTTTCAATCCACATTCTCATATTCATTTCGACAGTCGGAACAAAACGATTCACAAATGGAACGTTTAATATCCCTCCTTGCGCTCCTATTTTATTTTTGGAAGACAAATCGATACGTACGTGATTTTTAATCACCTTTCCTTTGTTATTATCGCGCAAACGTAAATCTGGTCGCACAGAATAAGGATATAAATGATGGGCAAGTATGCGCTGAGTATAAATTCTGTTTTCTTGCGGGTCATTTTTGTGATCCAGTTTTTCAAATACCCATGCTGGTGGTGGCGCATCAAGATTTATAGGGTCGTCCTCAGATGCTCCCGCGCCTCCCATTGTTTGGGAAATTGAAAGATGATCATACTTCCAGGCTTCATCCCCGCTTGGAAATGCCGGAGCACCAATTACTAAAAAGTTATTTCCATCTGGTTTTAGATCACCCAGCAAGGTTACAGTACTTCCATGAGGAATAACACCACTTCTGGAGATAGAATAATCAGGAATAAAATACGTTCCTGTCTGACCCGCTCCCGGTTTAAGTTCTTTGGCTGCTTTAATATTATAATACTCACGTCCGTTTAGATTTTCCAGCGTTACATATTCTTTTACACCTTTATCGTTTATAACCAAAAAAAGAGTCTCATCCTGATAACCACTCTTATATAAATGTCTATTCGGATCATCTGCTGCTACGGCATGAATACCACGATCTTCTTCAATCGTTTTTTTGGTAGCGGCATAATTAAATATTTGGCTCAGCCATAAATACATTCCGTTTTCTTCGTGAATCGGAGTATATTCCAAAGAAGAATTACCCGGAACTCTATTGACACTTTTTATACTTTGATCATATTTAACAGCTCCGCAAAATTGCTCGTTTGCTCCTCCACGATTACGAACTCCTCCGGGAACCAGATTAAAGGTTAGTTTTTCGATATACTCTTCGCATTCAAAACTATACTTCCCAGGAATTGTTCCTGCATTTGTTCCGGGAGAAGGCATAATGGTAGTATGTATACCGCTTCCTACCAGATTACCATGGTTATCGTTATAACTAACCCATGTACCTTCCAGCATACTTAAAACTCCATAATCTACATTTTTAACAATTTCCTGAAGATTCTCTTCACGAAAAGGATTAATTGGGGTTTCAATCAGGAGTTGCTTATATTTTGACATCAACTTTTCTAATCTACCCTGATCACCAGGAGTAAATTTCAATAAGGATTCATTTCCGTCTGCAACTAAATTTGCGGCTAATTTAGGTTCATTTAAACCATCCGCAAGGTCATTTCTTTGTAACATAATATAGGTTTTATGGTTAATAATTTATGATTTTAATTCTGCAACCAACGTTCAGTTGGTAATCTGAATTGGCACTTCATCAACAATCATGTATTCTTATAATAGATTCGGGGGTATACTAGATTTTTTAATTCTCTTACATTTATTTATTCAGTCTTACTGTTTTAAAGCAATCAACATCACGTTAGCATCTCTCCATCATAAAAAACATAACTACCTAAAAATAAAACAACAACACAAATAAAACGTTACTGAATCAACAATAATTAATTAAAATAAAGGGAGGTTTTTATTTTTTTCAACTCAATTTCATATCACAAAACACTTAAAACCTCTTCAAATATATTCTTACAATATTAAAGCAAAATTTCAGAAGCAAACTAAGTATTTTTACCTGTTTTTTCTTACATGAGAAATTAATTTGTCAGTTCTTAATTTTTAATGTTATTTACACAATCTTCAATAAATTATGGGGTTTGTAAATTGTTCACTAAGAGGCACAAAAAAATCCCATTTCTAACGAAATGGGATTTTTTTGTGCCTTTTTCTTTACTGTTTAGTGTACTATTTTAATATTTAAGCTTAGCTTCGAAACTGAACTACAGCAAACATTTGGAATTTTAACGTGTCTTAAATCTTCTAAGTAAGCATTAAATCGCATCCAATTTTTGGATTTATTTTTTTCTAACCAAGAATTCAAAATTTTGTGTTCCAAGCAAACCATCTGCGCTAACACCTTCTATATTTCCTAAAAAAGAAGTATTTATATCTGAACAAAAAAAAGACACGGTCGCTTCTCCTTGTTCATTTGTAATTAAATCCGGTTTCCAGTACAAAGTATTGCGGTAATCTGCATTAGGATCATTTATTGTTACTTCATCATAAATAGGCTCGTAAAATGCTTTCTTGCCGTAATATCCCTTTATTGCTGCAATATTGAACATAACTAGAAGCTCTGCTTCAGAAAACTGTCGGTTATTAGTATTATTTATAGCTTTATAATTTGGATAAGGCGGATGTTTGGGGCAATTTAATATCCCATTTTCACATACATAATCTGTAGAAGGCTTTATTCTGGCTAAACTGTCGAGCTTCCCTATAAATTTATCCCGAAATATTATTTTCTTTTTTGAAGTTATTAAAACTTCATTCAATTTGTTTATATCCGGCCGATCTCCAATAATCTGCAAGTCTTCCGTTTTTTTATTTAATAATGCTGGTATTGGATAAATTGCTGTTTTTATTTTACGCTCTTTGCTGATTTCTTCAAAAGAAAAGTCCTTAATATCTATATAATATTTAGATTCCTGAGGCGTCATCAATTTTAGATAAGTATACCCTCCTTCCCCCTTTCTTAAATGATCGGGTGTAATAAAAAAGACTCCTGCTTCATCGGCAAGCACAATATCGGATCCTTTGCGTACGTCTGCAGAAAATACTTTTATGCCTTGCGGCGGTGTCTCGGTTGTTTTTACATCGTTTTTTTTAAAACTGATTTTTGCTTTCAGTTCATCAGAAACAATTGGTATCAGGGTATTTCCCTTCTCTCTTAAATTGGATTCTTCCCACACATAGTTTCGCCATCCCTGGGTTAGCAGCAACAGGTTTAACGCCTGGTGTCGATTCTTATTTTGCTCGTTAAAATAGTATGCCGGATCATAAATATTTCCCTTTAATTGGGTAGAAAGAAGATAATGGCTGAGTATGTTTTTTGCGTCCCCCTTGTTTTGGTACAATTTATCATAAACACTAAGTCCCAAATGAGCTGCTGTTGGTTGGCCGTTCTGGTCTGTTACTTTTATTTTTAGAGTTGCTTTCTCTCTTGTGCCATAGCCGCTTTTATCGAGTTGCGCATTAATATTTAATTTCTGATCTGGATTAATATAAACCAAGCGCTCTGCCACGGGAACTGAATTTTCGCTAAAAAGAGTAATTTCTGCAATACCCTGCGGAATATCTTTTAAGGGCACCTTAATGATCAGCTCCTTTTTCAATAAACCTACTGCAATGCTGTAAACAATTCCCCGTACCTGTAACCTCAGATATACAGTTTCTTCATTTAAGGCAGCACTTTGCGAAACTTTAAAAATCAAATTTTCTTTCGTCTGACCAGCTAATTGCAAAGTTTTCCCGCTGCGGTATATTTCCCCTACCGAAAATTTCTTGCCAGATGCAGGCGATGTGAGCAGAATATGATATTTTTTGTCTGCATCAGGTGTAAAAACAAAACTTCCCATACCTCCATGAGTGCTCTTAAAATCAAGCAGAAGGTTATTATTTTCGTACAAATTTCCTGAAACATCAATAGGCAGTCCATTTGAATCGACAGCCTTAAATGCCACTGTGCTTTCAATTCCGTGGACTAACCTTCCTCCTTCGGGAAAAACATCAAAATGTAAAGTACTGTCTTTCTCAACCGGTTTAAAGATTTCTTTACGATTTATTGATTTTAAAACCTCTAATTTCTTTATAGCGTAAAATTCTTTACTATTTCGGGTATAAGAAAAGGAGCTATAAGCTGCCAGAGTGTAAGTCCCTTCCGCGAGATTGTTTTCCAAAAACAGATGCCCGTTAACAAAACCGCTTTCTATTTCGTACTTCTTTTCCCAAACAACTTTATCAGTTTTGTCTTGTATCAACTGCACAAACAATATTTTACTATTTCCTGAAGGCAAAAAAAATTGCGAATCCAATACATAGCCTTTAAACCATACATCTTCTTCTGTTTCATAAATGCTTTTACTGGTTTGCAAGTACACTAAATCAGAAGCATTGTCTTTGGACAAGTCATGAAATTGCTTTGCTAAAACTTCTGGAATCATTTTGCTCTCCGAAATCGTTGACCCGTTTTGCGAATAAGCAGGAAATTGCCACATCAGCCACAAGAGTAGAACAATACGGGGAAATCTTAAAAATATATTCATCAAATTCTAAGGATATATGTGTTTATTATTTTTAATATTATCGGCAAACTAAACCAAATTTTCCAAACCAAAAGCAGCTATTTGATCTATAATTGGTAAAGTCTTCAAACCCAGTTCTGTTAATGTATATTCTACTCTTGGAGGGATTTCAGGATAAGCCTTTTTATTGACCAATTTGTTTTCTACCAGAGCATTCAATTCCTGAATCAGCATTTTTTCACTAATACCTACTACAGCCCTTTTAAGTTCTCCATATCTAATGGTTCTGGTATTAAGCTGATACAAAATCATCATTGTCCATTTTCCTCCCAATAAACCTAATGCTTTTTTTACCGGGCAGTTTTCATCACATGCATTAATTATTTTTAGATTTTTTTCCATTGATTATCAGTATTTCTAACTATTTAGTAAGTACCCAACTAAAACGTAAGTACTTGTACAAAAGTAAGTTATTAATTAGTTTTACCGAAAATTAAAACAATTAAATAAAAAAATAAAATGAAAATATTAGTATTTGGAGCCACAGGTTCACAGCAATTCCATGTAATTGGAGAAGCAAAAAATAAAGGCGGAATTGTTTACGCTGCAACAAGTTCAGAAAAAAACTTTTCAAAACTGGAAGACGCAGGTGCAATCCCTGTATTAGGCGATATGTCTGATGCATCAAAAATGAAAGAAATCACTAAGGGAATTGATGCTGTTGCTTTGCTAATTCCTGTCTCGCTGCCTAATCCTGCAGATGGATTTCAACTTGCCAAAAATGTAATTGATGCAGCTAAGAAAAATGGTGTAAAAATGATAGTTTGGAATACCAGCGGATTTTTGGCACCACAAAAATTAGGTATTCCTATGGAAGATGTAAAGCTGGACACTAAGGAATATCTTGAAAATTGCGGAGTACCGTATGTAATAATTGAACCCTCTATTTATGCCGAAAATTTACTGGCTCCTTATACAACCGATTATGTAAAAAGCGAAAGAAAAGTAGCGTACCCAACTCCTGAAAATATGCCTATTGGTTATATTGCATCAAGAGATGTCAGTGCTTTTGTGGTAGAAGCTTTATATAAACCAGAACTTTCAGGACAATCCTTTATGGTTAGCGGTTTGGATGATCTGAAAGGAAATGGTCTTGCCGAAAAATTCTCTATTGGATTAGGAGAAAAAATTGATTTCTACGCAATGCCTCCGCAAGAATTTGGAGATAAATTAAGCATTCTTGTTGGAGAAGAAAGTGCCAGAGGTGTACAAGGGTATTATGAAATGCTGGCAAGTCTTCCGGTATATCCAACAAAATTCAATCCTAAATTGCAAGAGGTTTTAGAAAAACTGCCTGTAAAAATGACTCCAATCGAAGAATGGGTTAAAACGCATAAAGAGTTTTTTATTAACTAATTTATAAAAAAAAGCAGCAAGAATAGTAGCCTATTTTTGCTGCTTTTTTAATATTCTTAAATTGCAGACATTCATTTTAATGATTGAATTACTTAAGAAATCTATATTGACCTATTAATTAATTTTCTAAAACTTTATTGATTACATACCTGAATCTTAAATACAATAAAGCAGATGATGTTAACAATCCAAGGGTCAAACCGTACCAGATTCCCTTTACTCCTGCATCAAAATGAATTCCTAAAACATACGCCGCAGGCAGACCAACAAGCCAATAAGCAACAAAAGTTATCAAAGTAGGAATATTTACATCTCCCATTCCTCTTAATGTTCCAAGACCAACAACCTGCGTACCATCAAAGAGCTGGAATATCGCGGCGATTATCAATAATTGTGCTGCCAGCGCTACAACATTTAAATCATTTGTTATTAAGTAAGGTAAATATTGATTAAAGAGTGTAAAAATTACAGCAAAAAACATCATAAAAATGATTACTAAATGATAAGATGCATATGCAAACTTCTGAAGTCTTTTGTAGTTTTTATTTCCGAAACTATTTCCAACTTTAATAGTTGCCGCCGATGCAATTCCTCCTGCCATCATATAGGTCATTGCTGCAAGGGTTATCGCTGTTTGATGGGCTGCTTGTTCAACTGCGCCTATATTACCAGCCATTAAAGCCGCAACTGCGAATACTCCAATTTCAAAAACATACTGCATCGCTACAGGCAATCCTATTTTTACAACCTTTATAATTTTTGAAAAATCAACAAACTTAACAGAGAAATGCTTTATATAAACTCTAAAATTCTCTGATCGAAGTACATACCACATCATAACCAGCATCATTAAAACCCGATCTATTAATGTTGCAATTCCTACTCCTTGAACTCCCATTGGCTCAATCCCAAACATACCCTTTACCAGAATCACTGCTATAATTACGTTGAGTACATTTCCCCATATCGTTATAGACATTGCTTGTTTTGTAAAACCCAGTCCTTCTGCAAATTGTTTAAAGGTTTGAAATACCATTAAAGGCAAAATAGATAAGCTTAAAATAAGCAAATAAGGCTTTGCTGTTTCTACCACCTGAGGATCCTGATCTGCATGTTGCATGGCAAACATAGAGCCATAGTAAACAATTACAAAAAGAAAAATTGCGGCCGCAACATTAAGCCATAAGCTGTTTGAAAGAAGCTCAGCGCATTCCTTAAAATTTGATTTTCCATTTTCTTGCGCAATCAAAGGTGTCAGGCCATATGCAACGCCTAATCCAATGACTAAAACGACCATGAAAACCGAATGAACCAGTGAGACTGCTGCCAATGATATCGTTCCTGCATAATGCCCTATGATAATGGTATCAAAAGTCTGTACCAGTGTGTGTCCCAGCTGAGAAATCACTACAGGTCCTGCAAGTGTTATTGTACTTTGGTAATATATTTTATTGGATTTATATTTTTTGAGCATATTAAAAATTTAACTGCCTCAAGGCAGATTGAAGGTTTTGAAATTAATATACCCTAAACTTTCATTTTTAAAGTATAACAATTCTTTTATTGCAAATTTATCTTATTCTGTAACAATCTAACTAAAATACTAGGAAAATATACCATTTTGATAATCTGAAAGGAACTGGGTGCTTGTAATTCCTGTTTGGGTTTTGAAAAACCGCATCATATGTCCAGGTTCCGAAAAATTAAGATTATACGCTATCTCCGCGACAGTCTTTCCGGAATGTATTAAGTCATTTTTTATTTCGAAGAGCAATCTTTGTTTTAAGAGTTCTGTAGCGGTAACATTAAACTGTTTTTTCACACAGGTATTAATTGAAATCCTGCTCACATTTAATAAATCTGCATAATGGTCAATCCTCTGCTTTTCCCTGATATGGGTTTCGAGTAATTGTTTGAACTGATAAGCATAATTATTTTCGGCTCTTTCAATTGAGAGATTATTTTTCTCGGCATATACCCTGTTGAACTTCAAAAGCAGATAATAGGTAAGAGAGCGTATGATATGGATACTGTCTGTCCTTCGCGCTACCAATTCTGATTTGATTTCCATAAGTTGCTCTAGTGCTTTTTGCAGTTCTTCTTTTTCAACAGTAATATTTAAGGGATAATTTAACTGATAAAAATAAAGAAGCCGATACGTAAAGAATTTATCTGAGAAAAAATCGTTTAGAAAGTTTTCCTGAAAAACCAAAACAGTAAAGTCCAAACCTTCTTTCTCCTCAGTCCATTGCCTTTTCTGAAAAGGAGAAATAAAAACAACTGTATTGTCGGTAATATTGATTTTCTGTTGATTTAAAATCAAAGATCCCTTTGCTTTTTTAAAAAGCAAAATTTCAAAAAAATCAGTGTTAAAAGTATCGCGCTCCAAATATCTTTCGCTTAGTACATCTCCATGCAATACATTGAGAAGCATCTCAACACCACATTCGGTTTTATGAAATTTTATTGTTTTCATTACTTTTTAATCTCTTAAAATCGTTCTATTCCTTTTAGCCTGCTTTAGTAAATTTACAACTTCATTTGCAAATAATTGCCAAATACAAAAATGAGCCGTAATAAATTACAGCCCATTTATACAGTTGAATTCTAAATTTATTTAAGAAAGCAGATATTGATCTGTTGTCTGAATTTTGGCATAAAAGAATTCTAATGCCGCTAAAAATGCATTGTGCACATCGACAGATTTAACTTTTTGCTCGTTAATCTGAAGGTCCATTGTAGCACAGGCATCGCCAATTACTGTACATTCAAATCCAAAATCAACAGCAGCTCTTGTCCCTGCATCTATACACATATGAGTCATCATTCCTGCAATGACCAAATGCGTTATTTCCTTTGACTGTAAATATTCCAGCAGATCAGTACCTCTAAAACTATTAGGAAATTGTTTGGTGATTACTTTCTCTCCTTCAAGTGGTTTTACATTTTCATGGATTTCTACTCCTTGCGTTCCGGAAACAAAAATAGGAATACCTTCGCCAGATATATGCTGTACATGAACAATAGTATCATTTTCTCTTCGGAAATGTTCCAGTAATTTTTTTGCGTTTTCACTTGCCGGAATTGGATTTACAAGTTCCAATGCTCCATTTTCAAAATATTCTTTCTGTATATCTATTAGTAGTAATGCCTTTTTCATTTTAATTATTTTTTTAATTTTTATATCTGTCAAAATTAAAAACTAGTGTAGCGATATCTGCTACCAAAACACTTTCAATACATACCATTTTGATAAGCACCATTTTTTACTCAGATTAAATCTAACACCTAGAAACATAGAATTACTGACCTCAAAAAGGCGTTTCAATTGCATTAATAAATCTCGAGGCTTCGGGCAATGTCATTAAGTTAAGTTTTTTTTGAATTATAATTTTTCTCGTAAAGTCACAAAGCTTAAACACAATATTGTCATTTCGACGCAGGAGAAATCTTCGCAAGTAACTCCGCAGCGAGAATCCAATCTTTGTCGAGCTTCTCGTGGAGATTTCTCCTGCGTCGAAATGACAAAAACCTTTGCGATTTTGTACCTTTGTGAGGTATTTATTCAACATAGATTATAGATTTACCTTAATGACATAGGGCTTGTGGACTATGTGCGAGAAACAAGTTTCTTTTGATTTTCCTTTTTAAATACCTAAAATCTATGTTTATATGTGTTTAATTAAATTTTTATAAACAAAAAAGAAGCCCTGTGTGTGTCAGCATCAACAGGGCTCCAAACTATCAAAATTTAAAAGAAACTTCTTTTGGTGGACACTTTTTAACTAATACAGTCCCTTTATAAATTGATAATCTTTTTCGAGTGGATTTTCTTTGTTATTCACTTCTTTTGACTTAACAAGCTTCAGTGTAATTGATTTTATTCTTATCAGAAAAACAATTGCAAGAAGTACAAAAATTAAAATCATAATGGAAAAAACTTGTATCATACTATTTTATTTTTAAGTTAAAAGTTATTTTCTAAACATGGAGAGGAAACACTATGCAATGTTTCTATGCTGTTCTTTGGTCTTTTTTTTATTACATTTTCATACTTGTTTACCTTGTATAAAATGCCAGTAAAACACATAAAAACAATTATTGGAAAGAGATAACAGAAACGAATCATAAAGAATTGTTTTTAGTTTATTTTATGTTCAGAATATATTCTGCCAGCTGATCTAGTTTCTGCTGATCCAACTGAGATTCAAAACTTGGCATTTGTGGATAATCAGGACGTTTTTTACCCGGATTTTTTATCCATTTCTGCAAATCGGTCACATTACCTTTATAAATTTTTGCCATTTCCAAAACCGGCGGTCCTACTAGTTTTTCATCTACTTTATGACAGGAGGCACAATACTGGCTAAATACCTTCTGCCCTTTCTCTGCTTCTGACATATCTGCCGAAGCAGCTCCGGCTTCTTCTGCTTTCATTTTGGCTACAGCCTTCTTTTTCAAAATTTGAAATTCGTTTGTTTTAATTCTCACCATTTCGCGGTGTTTTTCAAGCGAATTTGCTCTGTAAATCTGCCTTCCTGAACCCATGCACAAAACCGTAATTCCAAGGAGCATTGCTATTTTATAAAAGTCTTTTTCGATGTTTTCTTTTTCACCGGTCAATCTCTTCCAGATAAGCCACATAGCGGGAACTGCAAAAGCTACGCCGGAGAAAATGACTAAAATCAGATTCCAGCCCATACCTTTAGAAGGAAGAGTTAGCAGTACCAACGGGCCAATCATACATTGGCATATGGAAGCTGTAAGAGCAAGAGAATACCCTTTTTTCTGAATATCGTATCGGGTAAATTGTTGGTATATATTTTCAAACGGATAACTCTTGCGGCTGTTGTACCAAAATATAAACAATCCCGTTACTGCCAGTGAAGACAAGATAAAATGCAGATACCTCGGAAAAACATTCGGCAGAAACAATGCATCTACAAAGCCTTTTACTAAAGCCCATTTTTCAGGAAAAAGCATTAGATTGATATTGGTCAGAAAGATAAACGGGATAAAAAGAAAAATAACTGTTGCCAGTGCCAAAATCGAAATATGAACTGCTTTATGATTCTCTAATGTTTCCCAAGTATATTTGTGCAAATAAGTAAGCAGAAACGCCACTGTCACCAACGGTATTACCGCAATCCACATTAAACCGGTAAGTGCATTTGCCGAATAAAAATAAATCGTGTACAATACATTAATACTCAAAAGCGGCGCAATACCAAGTACAACAGCAATACTTTTATTGACTGTAATGGTTTTGGCTATTTCATGTGCCAATGTATCGTATTCCTTATTTTTAAGTCCTTTTATCTGGGCAATCAAAGCCAAAATAGAACCTCCAAGCATCAGATTAACAAAAAGGATATGAAGCAGGAATGAAAGTACCAGAACAACTACAAAAAACCATTCAGGCATTGGCAGCGGTAAGGGAATATCTTTTGGAACCGGAACGTTGTTTGACAACGCAATATATAAATTGATCATTTTTAAACTTTTGTTATTTTTTATTTGCTAAAACTGCTTTTGTATCTTGTAGTTCACTTACCTCCACACCTTCTGACTGTGCTCCTTCGAGAACATCTCCTGTGTCCTGAATACTTCGGATATAGGCTGCCAGAGCTTCACTTTCTTCTTGAGTTCCGGGAAAAGGAGGCATATAGGTTCTTCCGTTATGCATATTGGGAATATAAGATGCCATGGAGTTTATATCCAGCGGTTTTCCAACTCCATACATGCGTTCAAAAACATCCACAACACTATTGACTCCCTGAGTGGTATGACAGCGGCTACAGGCGATTGCAAAAACATTTCTGCCGGCTTCTACTTTGTTTTCGGACGTAATCTCGGTTACTGTAGTATAGGTCGCATTTTTTAGAAGTCCGTATTGTTGGTAAACAGGATAATCTTCTTCTAATAATAAGTTGGAATACATATAGCCTCCAATTACATAAGGTTTTCGGACAAATTCACGCACTCTTTCAAAAAATCCAAGGTAGCCAAAAGCCATAATCACAGGAAATAATACCATATAACTTTTAATCCATTTGGCTTTAAATATGCCTAGAACTGCCATTATAAGAGAAGAGGAAATTCCAAATAATATAAAGTATTTCATTAAATCGTAATACTTATTGAAATCCATTGTACCTACAGCCGTACTCATATTGGCGGTCATGGCCTCGGGAATTGCACGATAGTAAATTACTGCTCCCAGAAGCGAAATTGGAGCCCATAGAATAATCCACTTTGAGACATATTTCACCGCTTTAAGTCTGATTTCCGTGCCCTTTTTAAAGAATAGCGTTACCAGCATCATTCCAAAACTTCCCGCCACAAGCATGGCTGTAGGAGTCCTAAACAATAACTGAGGCAGATAAATTGGATTGGTAAACCCATTGAGCAGACTTTTATGTGCATTCCAGTTTCCGGGATCCATCATAAAGCTCAAAATAGAAACAATAATTGCCATAGTAATCCACGAAAACAAACTTAAAAACCATCCAAAACGAATGTGTAGTAATTTAGCTCTAAGCGAAGTATTGCTGCTTTTCCATGTCAAAAAATAAATCATGATCAAGATTACCTCGGTAACAAATACCAGCCATTCTACAAACCATGCCCAGTAAAAAACGCGTATTAAACTTCCTATAGATGTAGGGCTTACAAGCGCAACGGAGAACCAAATCCCTACTCCTGTCATTGCTCCAATTGTTGTAGTGATGATAAAAGCAACTTTCATCATATTATAAATTCTGTTGTCCCAGTCTAAATCTGTAATTTGTTCCCTGCCGCTGTTCTTAACCCCTTTCTGTTCCAGCCAGGTTATAAGAGGCATAAAACCCACAGCTAAACCGTGATTAATCATCACGTGAATAATGGCAATGATGGCGATAAGCATCCTATTGTTGAGCCAGTCTAAATGAAAAATTGGAAAGTCCATAAATTATTCTGTTTTTTTACTGCAAATCTCGCACAGTAATTCAAAAACAGCTAAAAACAAACAAGCAGGAAATTTTAAAAAACGTTACTTCGAGATTCGTTAAAATCACTATTTATATTGCATTTTATTCTACTGAATTTAGCTTTTCAATCAATTGATTTTACTGGTTACACCTTATTATCAGATTTCCGGATTATATATTATCTTCCTCTCTACTATTAAAATCATAAAACACTAATAAACAATTACTTAAAATTAAAAATTCTCTTCTTTCTCATAGTTACTCCTCTTTAATAACGGCTGCTATTTAATTCACTCGACATGTTTGAATTCAGTTATTTTTGCATCGCTAAACTATCCTAAAAGAAGGATTAAAGGAATTGTCACTTTACACTTCAGTGAAAAATTAAATTTAAGAGACCGCTTTCAGGTAGGGAAAAAATCTCTTTTGCTGTTTTATATAAACATTCTAAAAAATAATAAACGGACATGCTGAACACCGTTTTACAAAGTAGGCACATTTAATCTAAAACAAAGAAATGGACAATCAATTCAGATCATTAGTAATGCTTTGCACAGCAGTATTATTGGTTTCTTGCAACAATGGTACAAAAACAGAAAAATCAAATTCAACTTCTATTCCTGCAGAAGATTTAAAACCTGTAGTTTCTCATGTAATGACGAAGGAAGAACAAACCAGACTTACGCCTGACGCAATTTTACAGGAATTTATAGAAGGAAATAAACGTTTTCAAAGCGGTGTCACTACGGTGCGTGACCATAGTAAACAAGCCCGAAAATCAGCACCGGGTCAGTTTCCAAAAGCAGTTGTATTAAGTTGTGTAGACAGTCGCGTACCTGTGGAAGATGTATTTGATCAGGGCTTGGGAGATATCTTTGTGGGACGCGTAGCCGGAAATTTTGTAAATGAAGATTTATTAGGCAGTATGGAATTTGCCTGTAAAGTTTCAGGTGCAAAACTGGTTTTAGTGATGGGACATCAGCATTGCGGCGCTATAAAAGGTGCTATCGATGATGTAAAACTTGGAAATATTACAGCAATGCTTTCAAAAATAAAACCTGCTGTAGCAATGAGTCAGGATTTTATTGGTGAAAAAACATCTAAAAATGATAACTTTGTAAAACACGTTTCAGAAAATAACGTGCTTTATGCTATGGATCAAATTCGTAAAAAAAGTCCAATTCTTAAAGAAATGGAAGATAAAGGACAGATAAAAATTGTAGGTGTGTTTTATAATTTGACAGACGGAACCCTTGAATTCTTAAAATAATGAGCAGGAAAAATTATTTATTGTCCCTCATTTTTTTAATTAGTACTTTACAATCTGTAATCGGGCAAAATAATCGTATCACTACCAATAACAGCATTGGGTGGTATAATTTTTTTGGAACATTCAAGATCTCAGAAAAATTTGGAATACATACTGAATACCAATGGCGCAGAAATGAAACCATTACCGAATGGCAGCAAAGTTTATTAAGGGTTGGATTGAATTATAACTTAAATTCAAGAGTGCAGTTTCGTGTTGGTTATGGCTGGATCGAAACCTATCCTTATGGAGAAATCCCTATAAATGGTATGGGCAGAGATTTTACAGAACATAGAATTTTTGAAATGGTACAGCTAAGTCATAAAGAAGGAATCGTTGATTTCTCGCATAGGTTTATGTTAGAACAAAGATTTGTAGGCAGGTACAGTTCGATAAATGAGACAACAGAAGACGAATTTCCGTTATTGAACCGAATGCGATATATGATAAGAGTTCAGGTGCCTTTAAAAGGAAATGAGATAAAGGACAAAACACCTTATTTAGCTTTCTATGACGAAATTTTTATTGGATTTGGGAAAAATGTTAATATGAACGTTTTTGATCAAAACAGAATTGGAGTTTTATTAGGCTACAGGTTTAATAAAAATATAAGAATTGAAGGTGGTTATCTAAATCAAATCGTACAGTTGGGAAGACAGATAGACGGACAAAATGTTTTTCAAAACAATAATGGAATTATATTGAATACCAATTTAAACTTTGATTTGACGAAAACAAATAAAGCCATTGACTAGAACTTATTAAGAATCACATAAAAAAAGCTAAAAAGTAACACTTTTTAGCTTTTTTTTTCCTTCAGAATTACTTCTTGTTTTTAGCCAGATATTCCTCTGGTTTTTTCATAAAGTCATCTTTGCAAACCGAAGAGCAAAAACCGTATAATTTACCTTTATAAGTGACTGTATCGGTGACACCGTATTTACTCACATCCATATTACAGCTAAAGTCAATTTTGCTGGCATAAGTTAATTTATTGAGTGGGTTTTTAGGATCTTTATACATGGTTTCAGATTCCATAGTATGAGGATGATCGTGAGGATGTGCTTTTTCCTCTTTTTTATTACAGCTTAACACCGCTGTAATGGTAACAAATAGAAGGATTTTTTTCATGATAGTAGTTTTTAAGGTTATTTTAGAATCGAATTATAGCGGGCGCTAACTTCATTCCAGTTAATTATATTCCATATTGCCAATAAGTAATCGGCTCGTTTATTTTGATATTTCAAATAGTAAGCATGCTCCCAAAGATCTATTCCCAATATTGGAATGCCTTTGTTTTGAGCATCATCCATGAGTGGATTGTCCTGATTGGCAGTTGTAGAAATCTCCAGCTGCTTTTCTCCTGAAACATAAAGCCATACCCAACCCGAGCCGAAACGTGAGAGTGCAGCCTGGTTTAATTTCTGTTTCAAATTCTCCATGCTTCCAAATTTTTCAGTTATTGATACCAGAAGTCCATCTGAAGGTTTTGTGTTTTTATCAGGCGTTAATAGCGACCAGAACATCTCGTGATTATAATGTCCTCCGGCATTGTTTCGTACTGCAACAGGCAATGATGATGCTTTGGAAAATAAATCATAAAGTGTCATTTTTTCCAGTGCTGTACCTTTAATCGCATCATTTAAATTCTTTACGTAACCCGCATGATGTTTGCTGTAGTGGATTTCCATTGTTTTGGCATCTATGTACGGCTCTAAGGCATCATAACTATAAGGAAGCGGTTTTTGTACAAATTGAGCAGATACTGATACACATAGTAAAAGCATTGCTATTAAAATTTTATTGTTTCTCATTTTTTTATTTTTTATTGGTTTGATAATCTGCGGAATTGCTCTGGTGTTTTGTTTGTCTGTCTTTTAAAAAAAGTAACAAAATAAGACGCATTTTCAAAACCGAGCTGATCAGCAATTTCATTTATAGAATAATTGGTAAAATGAATCAGTCGCTGTGCTTCTATTACGATACGCTTTCGTATCAGGTCGCCCGCTGTATAATTGGTTACTTCCTTACATATCTTGTTCAGATAATTTGGCGTTACATTGAGCAGATCTGCATAGGCTGCAGGCATTTTTTTTATTTTAAAATCTTTATCAATGAGTTTTTCAAATTCTTTTACCTTCTGCTGTTTAGGCGAATTGTTTACAACAAATCCCGAGGGATCATAAAGCCTTTCTAAATCAAAAAGCAGAATATTGAGATAAGATCGGAGTACTTTTACCGATTCTTTTCTATGGAGACTGAACTCTTTGAAAAATATTTCAAGCAGATATTCCCACTTGTTAGCTTCCTCTTCACTAAGCCTGACAAATAACTTTGAAGTATCATGAAGAAATGAAAACTGGTCTAAAATATTATTGTTGTAGCGCAGGGAAAAAAATTCTTCCGTAAAACAGATTATTTTCCCTTTGGCTTTTCTGTTAATGTCTATAAAGCTTATATAACGTGGTTTTATTGCGATGACTTTAGCGCTGTCAAGACGGATTTTTTGATTATCAATACTAATTTCTCCTTCTGCGTCATCTATAAAGAGAAGCATAAAGAAATTCTGCCTGTGAGGGTATTCCAGTAAAGGAAATCTTTGCAGCAGATTAGCCATGTTATCCATCCAGAAATGACTCTCATTACCTGTGAATAAACTCAGGCCGCGCTCGGGTATTTCTGATATTTGCATTTTTTTGATTTTATGATTAGTACTAAAACGAGAGTATTAACCAAATCTGGGAGGATGATAAATCGAAAAAACATAATTAGACTTTTGACCGCACGGCTGAAGCAACGGATATTTCTTTTTGATTACAAAATGTATCGGTCTAAATAAAAATACAAGAGGAATTTCAAAAAAAAGCTGAACTTCTTTGTACGTTATTGTTGGAAATTTCTGTTCCTGTTTATCATTAGCTTTTAATTTAGTATCCAGATAACATTTTCCATTACAAATCGGAATGGAATCAAACCTGTTGATACAGACATTTTTGGCTATATAATCCCTATTGATATAAAAATCACCAATAATCCAGATACTGCCAGTATTTTGAAACACAAGCAGCATGAGAATAAATAAAGTGATACATTTTTTCATTAGTGAATTATTATTGGGCCTCACTTTCTTCTAAAAGAGTTTTTACATCGGCAATTAGTCTTGTTGTTTCCTTTGGATTTGTCCCATCATAAACCCCACGAACGTGCCTATTTTTATCAATAAGCAGAAATCCGCCGCTGTGCACAAAACCTCCCGGCTCATTTTTATCCGGATATGCCGTTGCAAAGTAACTTTCGGTTGCAATTTTATAGATGCTATCTCTATTTCCCGTCACAAAATGCCAGTTCTTTTTTATATCATTATCGACTGTATAAGCTTTAAGGCGTGGTATTGTGTCATGATCAGGATCAATGGTATGAGAAAGAAATAATACCTCATCATTAGTTTTGTAAACATCGTATACTTTTTTAAGTTGTGTGTTCATTTTCGGGCAGATCGAAGGGCAGGAAAGAAAAATAAAATCGGCTATATAAATCTTGCCGTCAAAAGTCTTGTTGGTAATTTTCAGACTATCCTGATTAGTAAACAAAAAGTCTTTGATACGTGGATATTGCGTTTCATTTCCTTTTACTATTGGATTTCCTAATATTGGAAGTTTCTCCTGTGCTTTCTCACATGATATTACAAGTAGAGAATGCAACAGAATCAAAGCTATTTTTTTCATGTTTTTAGTATTTAATCCAGCAAATTATGTTATAAACTGCTGACTTTTTTGCGTGTATAATTTCAATGAAGAGTGATCAATAAAATTCTGTTGGTATTCAAATAAGGATATTGCCAACCCAATAACAAACAGCATAGAATAAAGCTGTTGTTACAGATTGATGCGGGACATGACTTTACAAAACCAATTGTCAAGAACCTTTAAATTTTCTATTAATCTTTTATCTTATTAAGAATAAATGAATGCAGAAAAATCAATTTAGTTCATAGCAATAGCAGTATTGTCACGTTGCAAAAGGCAATGACAAATTTTTCTTAATGAATTTGAAAAGAATTTTAGCTGTATAAAATAGTGGCGGGCGGGCGAAAAGTAGCAGAGGAAATTCCAATTGGTTTACTGCTTAAAAAAGCAAAAACATTTTTGTGATATCCTACAGGAGGTAAAAAAGTAAAGTTTACTTCGGAGTTGCAGATATAGACAATCTCTAATTTTTCTTTAAGACTGTCCTGCATTTGTTTTTCGTTATCAGAATATTTTTTAAGACTCTTCTGAAGTTCGCATCGACCATTACAAGTATTAAAAATCTGCTTGCGCTGTACACAAATTGTTCTGGCAATTTCCTGCTGATTTAGTTTGAATGAAGCATATACAAACATACTTCCTAAAGAGGGAAGAAAGATTAAACCACAAAGTACTATGATAATATACTTTTTCAAGAATGTTTGTTTGCTTGGAAATGCAAAAATACACTAATTTTATTTTTATTGGGGAGAAACTTCTTGTTTCCTTAAACAAAAAACTGAACACCGAAATTAGGTTTAAAATGGAAAACAAATTTTGGAATATTATCCTTCGTTGAATAATTTTAAGTAAAAAACCAATAATATAACTACTGGACTTATCGGGTTCAGCAGTTATATTATATAAAGTCAAACTTTAAAAAATGGACGTAAAAATGTATCATGTCTTCCCGATTTTGTATAAGCAGTAACAGGAACTCGTACTTCTAACTTTGCCTCATTATTAATCATATAAAGAAATAAAAATGAGCAAAACAATTTTAATCACAGGAGCATCATTTCTTCATTGAATTTAGTTTGGCAAAATTATTTATCCAATCCTTTTTCTTTCAGCCATTCAGCCATGAGATCAGCAACCTGAATATTATTTAAATCCGAAAAAGGAAAATGTGTATTGCCTTTAATTCCGATTTCAGGAAGATGAATCACAGTAACATCTCCCCCTTTTTTGTTTACAGCATCACGCCATAATCTTGCCATTTCTAAGCGTGCTCTCCATCCATCAGCACCTGAATTTTTTGATGGTTTATCCGGAATATTATCTCCATAATAAATTACTATCGGAATTTTGGTCAGTTTCATAAAGTCCTGCAGTGGAACGGCTGTTGCTTCCAGAGCACCTGCTGAACTGGCAATTGGAGAAGGAACTTCGCCTTCAGGGAATAAGAATCCGCTTCCCGGCTCATAAGATACAATAGCTTTAACATTTTCATTTTTAATAGCCGTAATCCAGCCCATTCCTCCAGAGTGTGAATGCGTAACCAGAATGGCAGGACCAATTTTTGTAAAAAGTGCAGAAGCTGCATCTGTAGTAACCTTTATATCAATTGTTCCCAGATTTGGTGTCATGGAACGGAAATATTGATTAAGTGTTTCCGGATCGCGGGAAAACTGAACACCATCAAAATAATTGGGCCAAATCCCTACACGGAAAACACCAAACCATTGTTGTTCATCAGGAATTGGTTTTATCGAAGCTTCTGCAGTACTTCTTCCTGCATTTCCTCTTCTGGGCTGATCTATTAAATAAACAGGGAATTTTCGACGAAGAAAAATATTCTGAAAACCTTCACGTCCATCTGGTGTAGTTTCCCAAGTTTTAGAAAACTGACCTATACCATGCCACATTACTAATGGATATTTTTTTGCGTCAACAGGAACCTGATAAAAAACATAAGCGTGATCACCTCTAAAAGTCTGTCCTGCGGGAGTAATATTGTAAGGATCAAATGTACCCGGATTTTCAATCATGGTTCCTCCTACTGCAAAACTTCCCTGTTCTTCAATAATTATTGGTTTTTGTTTGGCTTTCTTCTGCGCTGTGAGCGAGGAACTGCTTACTACAAATAGCAAACAGAAAATTCCCCATCTTGCACTGATTATGTTTTTCATCTTATTTTTCTTTTCTCAATTTCTAAAATTTATTGTCCAGCTGTCATTAACTTAGTGAACGACAATGATCCTAATTTCCAACCATTATGGTCTTTTATATACACTTCTGTCACAATAAATGGATTCGTAACTTCATTTCCTCCTACTACTGCTAATAATGTAATTTTACTCAAAAGTATTGCGGTATCGCCTATAATATTTACTGAAACCTCGTGAACATCTGCTTTCTTATAATAAATTCCTCCACTTTTAATCACATTGATTTCCTGAGTTTTACCCCAACTTCCTCCAATATGAACGAAAACAGATTTATCATCAAACAATGGTGTAAGTTTATCAACGTTTTTATCGGACATCCACTGCCATTTTTGCTGTGAAAGTTGAATTACCTCCTTTTCAGCAGCAGTATTTTGCGCCAAAGACTTGTTTGCAATTAGGATAAGTATAAGTAAGCAAAAAAGTGATTTTTTCATAATGATGTAAATTTTAATTCGTTTTTTTTCTATTGATGGATTTCGAAGACTATCACTTTTTTTGAGGTGCTTCAACATCAGAGAAAGCTAAAACTCCCGCTGGCAATCTTTCTCCTAAAATTTGAATTGCATTTAATGCTGTATTGAATTCCTGCAATTCATTTGCAGAAAATTTTACTTGACTTGCCCCTGTATTTTCCAACATATGCGCCATTTGTGTTGTTCCGGGAATTGGCACAATCCAAGGTTTTTGCGCAAGAAGCCAAGCCAAAGAAATTTGGGCTGGCGCAGCTTGTTTTTCTTTACTCCATTTCTGAATTAATTTAACCGAAGCCATATTTGCTGGCAGGTTTTCAGGAGAAAATCTTGATTCAATACCGCGAATATCTCCTTGAGCAAACCTTGTTCCTTCGTCAATTGCTCCGGTCAGAAAACCAACTCCAAGCGGACTCCATGCAACAAAACCAATTCCGAGTTCTTCGCAAAGAGGAATAATTGTTTTTTCAGGACCTCTCCATAAAAGAGAATATTCGTTTTGGATGGCAGTAACTGGATGAATGGCATGTGCTCGCCTGACTGTTTCCTGACCAGGCTCACTAAGTCCGTAATGTATAAGCTTTCCTTCTTTAATCAGACTTTGTATAACACCAACCACATCTTCTATAGGAACTTGCGGATCAACACGATGCTGATACAATAAATCAATTCTATCGGTTTTAAGGCGCTTCAACATTCCTTCCACTACAATTTTGATATGTTCAGGACGGCTGTTTAAACCCGGTAAACGTTTTCCGGTTTCCTGATCTATATTCCATCCAAATTTTGTAGAAATCACAATTTTATCTCGAAAAGAAGCAACGCCCTCGCCCAGTATTTTTTCGACCTCAAAAGGCCCGTAAGCTTCCGCAGCATCAAATAAAGTTACTCCATTATCATACGCAGATCTTATAATTCGGTGCATTTCTGGTCTTGAAGGAATCGTAGTTTGGTAGTTACGACTCATATTTTGAACGCCAATACCAATGCTCGAAACTTCCAGTTTGCCAAGTTTTCTTTTTCCGGGAACTAGTGATGTGTTATTTTCTTCTGAATTTAGCTCATCAATGTTTGAATTTGCGAGAGAACGAAACGGAAGCAAAACGCTTCCCGCCAATGCTAAACCTGCTGTTTTTAATATTGATCTTCTATCCATCTAAATGTTCGTTGGTATTTGTTATCTGTTTAATTTTCGCTCACTTAACCATTTTACCATATTAGGATCTCTATGGTCAAAAAACAGGCTTGCATTGGTATCCAAAGTTTGGATAGCTGTCATATCTTCATTTGATAATTCGAAATCAAAAATGTTGATATTTTCTGTCATTCTTTCTTTGCGAACGGATTTTGGAATCGCAACAACGCCTCTTTGAGTTAACCATCTTAGAATAACCTGCGCAGTAGATTTAGTATATTTTTGTGCAATTGCTGTTAGAATCTCATTTTGGAAAATATCGTTTTTTCCTTCGGCAAAAGGTCCCCACGATTCAATTTGAATATTATTATCCTGAAGGAATTTTTGAGTCTCATTCTGCTGATGAAACGGATGTGTTTCTATCTGATTAACCGCAGGAACAAACCCTGTATTGCTAATTAAATCCATAACTCTGTCAGGATGAAAGTTTGAAACTCCAATTGCTTTTACTTTTCCATCCTGATATAATTCCTGCATAGCGCGCCAGGAACCATAGATGTCGCCATAAGGCTGGTGGATAAGATACAAATCAAGATAGTCTAATTGCAGAAGCTCAAGTGATTTCTGAAAAGCCTTTTTAGTGCTTTCATAACCCGCATCACTTACCCAAAGTTTTGTAGTAATAAACAATTCTTCTCTTGCAATTCCGCTTCTTTTAATACCTTTTCCAACAGCCTCTTCATTCATATAAGAAGCCGCTGTATCAATTAATCTGTAGCCAGTTTCAATTGCATCTACTACTGCTTGTTCACATTCTGACATGTCCTGCATTTGAAAAACGCCAAATCCTAAAATGGGCATTTCGACACCATTATTTAATTTTATGTTGTACATAGTAATTTGATTTATAATTTTATTATTACAAATTTCCGAACTTAAACTGACCGCATTGTTATACAGATTACGGAATCTCCTACCAAGATTACTGATTGAGAGCTAACTGCTGTTTAAGCTATACTTAAATAGCTAAATTTGTGTAATAAACAATGAAAGATATGGGACAAGTATTTAACTTCGAGACAATTAGTGAATATAATTATTTTAATAATCATGAAACACTACATCCTTTAGTTAGTATAGTTGATTTTTCTAAAGCAAAAGAAAGAACCGGTTCTAAAATGAACTTTGAATTATATTGTATATTTTTAAAACAGGTAAAGTGCGGAGACTTAAAATACGGTCGTAATTATTATGATTATCAGGAAGGAACATTAGTTTTTATAAAGCCCGGACAAACTATCGATGTAGAAAATAAAGTAGATATTTACCAGCCCGCAGGACATGGATTAGTTTTTCACCCCGATTTAATCCGTGGAACATCACTTGCTAAAAGTATTACTGAATATAGTTTTTTCGGTTATGATACCAGTGAAGCGCTTCATTTATCAGAAAAAGAAAAACAACTTGTCTTTGACTGCTTTACTAAAATTGAAGTGGAATTAAAACAATCTATTGACAAACACAGCAAAAAGCTTATTGCATCAAATATTGAGTTATTTTTGAATTATTGTGAAAGATTTTACGACAGGCAATTTATTACCAGAGACACGTCCAATAAAGGAATTGTTGAGAAATTTGAAGAACTTTTAAACAGCTATTTTTCTTCTGACAAACCTAACATTATAGGATTACCTTCTGTTGCTTACTATGCCGGCGAACTTAATTTATCTCCTAATTATTTTGGTGATCTTATTAAAAAAGAAACCGGAAAATCTGCTCAGGAATATATTCAGAATAAAATTATTGAAACTGCAAAAGACAAAATATTCGACGCTACAAAGACAATCAATGAGGTGCCTTATGAATTAGGATTTAAATACCCACAGCATTTTACTCGTTTTTTTAAGCAACATGTTGGAAATACTCCGAATGAATATAGGATTTTGAATTAAGGAAACGAAGCTTATAAAAACATCAAGTCATAAAATTTATGTGAATTTGTATCGTCGAGGTCACAAAAGTAAAATCCCATTTTTAACGAAATGGGATTTTTTAATGGTAATTAAAGAGTTCCAATTAAGCCTTAACTTCATCTTTATCTTCAACATTACATATAATTGCAAGGAATTTATCTTTGTAAACCATACCCCACTTATCCATTTCTAAAGTAATTGGCAGCAGACTCTTTCCTTCTTCTGTGAGTGAATATTCTACTTTAGGAGGTAATACCGGAAATATCTTTTTTGAAATTATACCGTGTTGTTCTAATTCATTCAACTGGATGTTTAGTGCGCGCCTTGACGCATTAGGAATAGCCTTTTGTAGTTCGCTGGGACGTTTTAATCCTGAATGAATGTAGTTAATTAGGCAAGGCTTCCATTTACCTCCAATAATTTCCATCGTTACTTCCATGCCACATTTATATTCCTTTATGATTTTGCGATCGTACATTATTATGATTATTTTTTAATAGGGCAAAAATATGCCGTATGTTAATGATTATGCCGTAATTGTATTCTCGGCATGTATGGTTTAATTTTGTCAAAAATACAAAATAGTTCTTTATGAAGCTTTTAGTATTTGAAACTACTCGGAGAAACTCTTAAAATAAACAATCTAGCCTGCAAAAAATTTAAAGAGCTAGTAAATAATATAAAGAAATTATGGAAATAACTAAGATTGAGAAATTTATTGCAATTGAAGAAATCAAGAATTTGAGAATCAGATATGCACATTACCTTGATAGCAATAATATAGAAAGTGTAATTTCACTATTTTCTGAAAATGCCATTTGCCAGACAGATCGAAATCCATGGCGAGGACGTGCTGAAATCAAAGCAGGATTAGAAAAGGCATTTGCAGATTACGATCTGAAGAAACATGGCAGTTATCCATTCCTTCATGCTGTTACTAATCAATGGGTTGAACTCACAAGTCCTGATACGGCTGAAGGGCGTTGCTACCTGATTGATTTGGTTAGTGAAAGGAATAATGGAGAAAGTCCTTTATTGTTGTTAGGTCTATATTCCGATGAATACAAACTTTTAGATGGTAAATGGTACATAAATCGTTCAAGATTAGATATTATATGGCCAGAGAGAAATGTCGAAGGCGGGCAGCCGGGTAAGAATTTGGTACTCCCTTTATAACCTTATGATTTTCTCTGCTTCAATCCCCAGTAGGATGTCTAAACCAAATTCATAAAGCCAATGAAAGAAAAGCAGTCTTTTTAGTTTAATATCTCTCGATTACCGCAAAGGCTTTAACTTTATTATTCGAATTAATTAAATACAAAAAAACTTAGAAAATTCTGGAATAATTTAAGAAGAATTAATCTTACGAATCACTTTTTGTAAAATCTGATAACAAATCTTAAAAACAAAGCAAAATACTTATTTATAGATAGTTAACTTTTATATTAGCATTATATTTCTTATTTTAGCTAGAAAGTATTACTCTTTTTCCCAAAAAACGAGAGACCAATTAAACTGATATAAGACACTTAAAAAAAAGCATTATGAATAAAATTATTATGGGTGCAATTTTGATTCTTATAATGTCATGCAATCAAAATAAAACTAAAGATGGTATAAATGACAACCTCAAAAAATCATCAAATTCTGCTAATATAAAAGACAACTTAAAACATTCCAGAGCAGTTGAAGCGGCACTTTGGGGAATTCCAATTGTGGCTAGTGATGCTATTAGGCAAGGCTACCTGAAATTAGGAGCAAATTACAATGATATTGTTTACTTTTCAAAACCAGCCGATTGGAAATTTCAAACCACAACACCAAATGCTTCTACACATTATATTTACAGTGCTTATAGTACTAAAAAAGATGGACCAATTGTTCTGGAAGTTCCCGCCGCAGTTCAGGCAGGAATCTACGGACAACTATGCGACATGTGGGATGTGCCGTTAGCTATTGTTGGCGGAGGTGGCGACGATAAAGGTAAAGGTGGTAAATATTTAATTCTTCCTCCTGATTACAACGGTAATATTCCAACAGGTTACTTTGTAGTGCGTCAAAATACTTATGGTGGTTTCTGGTTATTGCGTACTATTGCAAATAGCAACTCACAAGAAGATCAAGATGCTGCAATTTCACTACTCAAAAAAATCAGGTTATATCCATTATCAAAAGCTGCAAACCCTCCTCAACAACGTTTTATTGACGTATATGGTAAATTATGGGATGGTTATCCAAAAATGGATGAAACTTTTTATGCAATACTTGCTAAAATGGTAAACGAAGAAACCATTATTCCACGAGATATGGCAATGATGAATATTCTTCGTTCTGTTGGTATTGAAAAAGGAAAAGAGTTTAAACCTGATCAAGAAACTACTGCCATTTTTAAATCAGCTATTAAAGAGGCAAATGACTATATTAATATTCTACTGGAAGAAACTTTAGTTCCTTATTTTTGGGAAAGCACACATTGGTCAATTCCAACTTCTACAAACTTTAAAACTGAATTTTCTTTTCAGGATGCAAATATGTTAGACTATGATGCTCGGGCTCTTGCTAACTTTGTTGCTTGGGCTCCTCCTAAAAAAGCAGACAAAAGTGCTCCAACAATCTACATTTTATCTTATAGTGATAAAACAGGCTCTCCTTTAGTGGGCGGAAAAACATATCGCTTACACGTACCGCCAAATGTTCCTGCTAAGCAATATTGGTCAATTACAGTTTACGATTATACAACGGCCTGCTTTATCAAACAAGCGCCTATAATTAGCTTAGATTCGTATAACACTAAAACAAAAAAAAATCAAGATGGTTCTGTTGACATTTATTTTTCACCAACCGCCCCAAAAGAACAAGAAAACAATTGGGTTACTACGGGAAAAGAAGGGCGATGGTTTGTATTTTTTAGGCTCTATGGTCCTGATAAAACCTTTTTTGATAAATCTTGGAAAATGAATGATATCGAGTTGGTAAATTGATATTTGTTTTCATTCAATAATAAAAAATACGCTGAAAAAAAATAAGTTCTTTAAGAAACTATCTGAATTAGATTTAAAGTTTTTTAATATTTAATGCTTACGATACATAGAAACCGCTTTATAATAAAAATCTAAAATAATTATCTTATAAGTTCAGCTAAAAATAAGCCAGTTTCTTTAGATCATTCATAAAATGATTTGTAAATTGTGAAGTAAACTTCACAAAAAAAATCCCATTTCCTGTGAAATGGGATTTTTTTTGGGGTTTTCTTTGGTATATATCGCAGAACATTACATTACAATCTGTTTTTCAAGATTAACTTTTGCAACAAAAGAAGATACCGTTTTAGCGCCAGCACTATCTTCGACTACATATACACCTAATATATTATTTTTATATGCTGTATTAGCACTTGTAGCAGTTGAGTCGGGAAAATCGATATCTATCCAATTTGCTTCTCCAAATGATCCGTCAGAATTTCTATTTACAGAAACAAATGATGCTCCGTTTTTTTCTCCATTTACGTTAACCCAATCCGATGGCATATTATAACCACCATTTTTAGAAATCGTAATACCTTCAAAATGCGTAATTACAGACAAAATCGTTTCATTCTTGTAACTAAATGATTTTAGATTAGTAGTTTTTTTTGTTTTAGAGTTGTAATCAATCAGAAAGGCCTGGCTTATTTTTCCAAATTTAGGTGTTGTATATCCTCCGGCAAGCGTATAAGTATCACCTTCATTATGCCAAATACCATACAAAGTAGTCGTTAATGAATCCGGTAATTTAAATTCGGTACATTCTTTATTCGCAACATCATACAAAAATGCGTATCCGTTTTTATCATTTTCAACATCATAATTACCAACTGCAAGACCGCCCATTACGCTGTGAACAAATACATTATTAGTATTTCCACCATTAGGTGACACCTGAATCCAAGTTCCTGAACCATCAACAGGACCTTCGTAATAAAATCCGAGGTTTCCGCTTGGTGCTTTACTTGTAGAAGTTGATATTTTATAAGACCCCACAATTTGTATTGTGCCATGATGTCCGTTATTAGGTCCATAACAAGAAGTGTTGTTAACTATAGCTTCTGGTGTGCTTGGAAAATTAACAATATGCCATTTTCCTTCATTACCGCTTCCTTTAAGCGTTCCTTCGTAAATTAATCCCTGAACAAGATTATTCTGACCTAATAAACTGCCTGCAATATATACATTTTCAGACTCCGAAACTCCTCTTATTCCCTGTATTGTTGTTTGTCCTGCAGGATTATTAAAATCTGCATAACTTACTTTGCTAACTTCTGGTTTTATATTTTGTGACATAATTTATGATTTATTGTTATTATTTAGTCTTTAGTTGAATGTTGTAGTACTATAAACATCTTTTGGCATATTAACCCAAAGTTTTTCTACCTCAAGCTGATGTAATTGCTCTTCTAAATCTCTTCTGATTTCGCTGTAAGCCGGATCGTAAGCAAGATTTGTAATTTCTAATGGATCATTAATTAAATCATAGAGTTCATATTGTTTGAAATAAGCTGTAGCTGCATCAAAGTAATAATCGAATTTCCATTTTTCTGTTCTGATGCAACGGATACGATTAGCTGCTTTTACAATTGTCCAGCTGCTATTAGAACCAGCCTTAATGTCATCATAAGTAAATAAAATACTATGCTGAACGGGAGTATTATTCTCCATTACAGGAAGTAAACTTGTACCCGCAAGTCCTGTAGGCGGATTTGATACATTTGCGATATCGATAAAAGTGGGCATAATATCTACCAATGTTGCTAATGCCATTGATTGCTTTATCTTGTGATCTTTAAATAATATTGGATTTGAAATAACAAGTGGCACTCTTAACGCTTCTTCATAGGCTACAAAAGTTTTCTGGCGCAATCCACCGTGAGCGAGCCCCATTTCACCATGATCTGAAGTTAAGGTCACAATTGCAGAATCTGCCAGTTTATTTCCATGCTCATCTTCCTTATACAGTTCATTAATCAGATATCCAATTTCCTCATCTACATGACTTAATAAATAACCATAAAAATTAATATAGTTTAGTTTATCGTCCTGAGAAGCTATTTCGCCCAGACTTAAAGCCATATTTACTAAAATTTGTTCCTGAGCCATTGGTTTTTTATTTTCAAGCAAATTTTCGTTTACGGTAGCTGGAAGTCCAATTTCTCTGCCAGTCCAGGTTGACGAATGGTATCCAGAAGTTCCTGCCGTTTTTGGATATGCTAATACATCATGCGGATTAACAAGTGAAAGAACAAGACAGTACGGCTTATGATTTCCAGCTGCTCTTTGAGCTTTTACTTCCTTTAGGTATTGTATGGCTTCGGCTGTATATTTTGCATCATGATTTGCATATCCGCCACCAAAATTAAGCGGATTGACATCTTCGCCTGCATCCGGAGCAACCCAGCCCATTGCACCATATAGCGAAATATCTGCAGCGGTTAAATCTTCGTAATTTGTTTTAGTACCATTAGGCGCTACTCCTTTACTCATATGCCATTTGCCTCTGTATTGCACATCATAACCTTCTGCCCAAAGCACATTCATGATATTGGGAACAGAATTGCTGAGTGTTGGTTCTTGTGGAGATAAAAGACCACCTTCGGTTAGCGTTTGGCTAACTCCATGTTTGGCAGGATATATTCCTGTAAATAAGGTTGCGCGACTGGGAGAACACATACAGGTATTGCAAAATGCTCTGTCGAAACTAAAACCATTCTGCTTTAGAAATGTTAGAGTTGGGAGATTTTCTTCTTCCCATCCAGGTGGAAAATGTTGTGTAGCACGTTGCTCATCTGTAATAATAAGAATTAGGTCTGGCTGTTGACCAATTTGATTAAGTTTTTCTTTTAAGTCCATTGCTTATTGATTAAATGATTAAAATAAAAATGCAATTATGCAGGTATCAATATTTCTAACTATATTGATATAATTTCTAACTAATTGATATGGCGTATAGAAGTGAGTCTATCGAAGGCATATCTGTTAAAGTCAAACAGACACAAATCAAGTAAAACTGATAATTAAAGAAAAGCATTATATTAGATGCTGTGATTGAGCATCTTGATTTTAATTAACAAGAATGAAATTACAAAATAAAAACAACTTTACACAACGTATAAATACCTGTTTTCACAAAACGAAGTTTCACAGGAAATCTCAATTATTTATAGAGGCACAAACTGTACGATTTTAATGAAGGTATTATAAATACAAGTACAAATAATTAACTTGTAAAGTCAGGAGACTTCTACCAGATTTTTAATTTGTAGGGAGCAAAAAAATTGCGCAAAGTCAGAGACATTTGCGCAGCTTTTCATGAGAATACTTCGGAGAGCACGCGGATTTTTTTTTAATTTTTGAAACGCAGAGTTTTAATTCAAAAAATGGCTTTATCTTTGAGTCTTTAGAAAATTGATATTCGTTATGGAACAGAAAATACATCAGGGAAAAAACGTCAAACGTTTTAGAGAAATGCTTAACATAAAGCAGGAAGCATTGGCTTATGATCTCGGAAATGAATGGAATCAGAAGAAAATTTCTATGCTCGAGCAGAAAGATGTAATTGAAGATAATCTGTTGAAACAAATTTCAGCTGTATTAAAAATTCCGGTTGAAGCTTTTCAAAATTTTGATGAAGAACAAGCGGTAAATGTAATTGCAAATACGTTTGATAATGGTTCAGTATTGTATGGTTATCAAAGAAATGATAATTGTACTTTTCATCCAATTGACCAACTATTAAAACTTCACGAAGAAAAAATTGCATTGTACGAACGTATGCTAAAAGAGAAAGATGAAATGATGGTCAGGCTTGAAAAATTAATTAATAAATAATTTATTTATAGAAGATATATTAAAAACAAAAAAGAGACTTTCGAGTCTCTTTTTTTGTTTTAAGAATTATTACGAAGTTAGTAGACATTCGTATAGATTTTTATAAAAAGTGTTCATCTTTACGCTGCGAAAATATCTCTGACTTTGCGCCTTTTTAAATAAACGTAATTGAAAAACAGAGACTTTAAAACTTTCTTAGAATATTTTTCCTGAATGCAAAAAATCCAAGACAATAATAAGAACTAACCGAAAAGTCAGGAGACTTCTACCAGATTTTTAATTTGTAGGGAGCAAAAAAATTGCGCAAAGTCAGAGACATTTGCGCAGCTTTTCATGAGAACACTTCGGAGAGCACGGGATTAAAAAATGACCTGAAATTGCAAGATTGCCTGCCAATTTCCAATCAAGTCAGGTCTTACGACATTATAAAAAGCCTGAGCACCTGCGGAATAAAACAGTTTGCTTTTTGTTCCTATTTGAAATGTTTTGCCTGGGCCTCCGCCAATGGGAACCAACCATTTATTTTCATTTGACGCCAACCAATTGACTGATACTGTAGCATTACTTTCAATAAACCATCCTTTAGAAAAATTATAATAAGCAATGTATTGAATACTTCCGGCGTTTACTTTGTTTACTTCATCACCTCCAAGAGACCAATAATTTTGAGCTACAATTCCGCCTGAAAATTTATCACCTGCCAAATACAAAAGAGCAGTTGGACCAACACTCAATTGGTTACTTCCTAAAGCTGGATTTGTTCGTGTCGGAATTTGCATTGCAGGACCAATTCCCCAACTAAATTTCCCTTTTTTTTGAATACTGGAAAAATAGCCGTTGAACAAAATATTCCCCATTCCCCCTTCATGTGTACCGCCGGGAGTAAGTGGCGGTACAGTCTGAAAAGGAATAATTGTATATGTTATCAATTTTAGATTACTTCCCAATTTAAAAGGATAAACAGGCTGAATAGAAAATGAACTCGCAGTTCCATCTGCAACGGGCAATAAAACTTCTTGCAGAAAAACACTTCGCAAACCACTTACAGGATCTTGTCTTTTTTTGCTCATTTCTTCGATAGAAGTTTTCTCTGGTTCATCAGTTTGACCAAATACCGAAAGCGAAATACAACAAAACAAAAGCGTTAAAAAACTATATTTCATGTTCATAGTCTCTATTTACATTTATCTCTTTATGATAAAAGAGCACAAATTAATTTATCTTTTCAAAATCACCCGGTACCCATGAATTATCAAGAGCTTTTTCGGTCGGGCCGTAAAGACGAAGGATGGCAAAATAGCCTTTGCCCGGAATCGTTTTTAGCCAATTTTTCGTTTTGCCTTCCGGTGCCTTTGGACCTATGTATAAATCAGTCGAACCGTCTGCATTTTGTACTGGTTTATCTTTTGAACCAAGTGACGGGAACGGTTGTCCGTTAGCATAACCGGAAGCATTTTCAGCTTCATATAAAGTAAGTGACCAGAAATTTGCAACCGGAACATTCGCCGGAAGTGTTACTTTATATGTTGTAGCAGGATTAAGATATTTACCTTCTTTATCACGAAAACCTACCACATATTTAGCTCCTTTACCAGGTGTTTGTGATGCCATTCCGGGACTCCATGAATAATAATCGGTAAAAAACCATATACGAGTATCAAGATCCATATAACCACCTTCCTTACGTTTCCAGTCTAACTCTTTTGTAAATGGTCCGGAAATATTATCAGCAGTAGCACCAGTCATTGGATTTACCCATTGACGGTCAGGATACATTAGAAACGAACGCCCACTAACTTTGCTGCTCATACCTACTACACGACTCATTTTATATGCTGTTTTAGCCGCTTTATCAAGAATGTCTTTAGTATGCTCGTCAGGATTAAAAGGCTGTCCTTTTATTATGCCCAATGAAGCCAACATTCCCAACCAGTCAGGCGAACCAATGTTTGCCGAATCTTCCGTATCTACAAGGTGTTTTAATTGTTGAAACGCCGAAAAATCACGAGCGGGAAGCATATTTGCCTTAACACCTGAAGCATCAGGAAATTTCATTGGTATTGCAGTGTTTTCTTTGCCTAAAGGATAAATTTTAGATTTCTCTACCAAAGAAACTGCAGGTGTCAATTCAGTAGGAAGCTCATAAAAAGAACGAAGAAAAATAAATACATTGTTAGTTCCTGAACGATAAACAAAATAACCGCTCGGTACTTTGCCTTTGTAATTTGGAGGCAATATCAAAAATTTACCTCCTTTACCTGCATCGGGACCAAAAAAACCAAGGTCTCCAAAATATTTACCTCCATCTACAGGAATTGGACGTTGCCAAAAATCTAATAAAATTCCCTGCAACATAGGCGGTGCTTCAAAAACTATTGGTCCGTCTTTACCCAGATCAACATAACTCATCGCATAAATAACATCTGAGTTTGGAGTTGTTACTAATGTATTAGCATCCAATCGTTTTTTCCAGATAGGCAAAACGTTATAGCCTGCACCAAAAGTTTTTTCAGAACCTTCTTTCATACTGAGTGTATTTATTAAAGGCAAAGCCCAAAGATAAGTTTGGCAGGCTCGTTGAAACAATAATTCATCTGTTAATGTTTTGGCTTGTTCATCTGTTGGACGATTTTCTTCAAAAGACATATTGGCCAAATCATCAAATTTTGAATTTCCATCTGATGAAACTGTTTGCACTTCTGTAGTTTTATTTTGCTTGCAGGCGGCAAATAGCGCTATCGATAACACTGCTATTACAATTTTCTTTTTCATGATTTACTTTTTAAATTTTGGTTCTTTATTTATTTTTTTCAAACAACTCATAATAAAGCACTAACAATCCTAAATCTAATATCCAGAAAGATTATGAAGTTAAATCTTTGTAATAACTGGTGGCGTTTGTGCCTTTATTGATTCCTTCTTTGCCTCAATATGCTCGGATTGATTAAAAAGGATAAATACAGTTTTTTGATTTTAATAATGTCTTTAATCAACTGAAAAACATTAAAGTATAAATTTACAATAGCACATTTTAAAATCTAAAAAAAAGTGGTTGCATATTATAATCTGAAACATTAAAATCCATGATACGCAATCAATTATTAAAAAAAAACAAAAGTTGATTAATCAATTTTCTAATTATTTTTCATCTTAATCATTTCTATGGAACAAAAAAATGCGCAAAGTCAGTCCCGAAGACTTTCGGGATTGCGCAGCTTTTTATGAGAGCATTTCGGAGAGCGTGATGGCAGTTAAGTTCCATCAAAAAATTAAAAGTGATTCTTATAATTTTATAATCAGTATGTTTTTGTATATATAATTTCACCCTTTCTAACCGTATATTTTACATCCGACAAAGTTCTGAGGTCTAGATCTGGATTTCCCTTAAAAACCACCATATCTGCACTCACACCAACCGCAAGTCTGCCATATTGCTTTGAAAAACCATATTTTTTTGAAGGTGTTGTAGTAAGCATTGCCAGAATCTGTCGGAAATTAAGTTGTGCCTTTTGCAAATAAACATACTCATCTGTTGGATCAAAATCATCCATGAAGCCAATGTCTGTTCCAAATAAAAGATTTCCTCCTGCTTCATTAAAATCTTTTACTTGTCTAATAGCGATAGAAACAAAATCTTCAATTTGTTGTGGAGATTGATTATTATTCGCTAAACTCCACTTCCAAAGTTTTAATGTTGGAATTAGATATAAATTCTTTTTAACCATTTGTTGAATCATTTGACTATCCCAAGGCAGACCGCCGTCAGGAGTGGTATGTGCCAGTATATCAATACCGGATTCTAATGAAACTAAAATCCCGTCATTTATCGAAGGATGTGCAAAAACGAGTTTGCCTTTTTTGTGGGCAGTCTTGATAACAGCTTTCGCTATTTCTACAGGCATCATCTTTTCGGCCTTGCCGGGTCCCATAGGAGATCCTGCAAATATTTTTATTCCATCTAAACCAGCAGCAATATTTTGGTTTACGATTTTTACAGCGACATCTACAGACGTCAGTTCCGGCAATTTTATATTCATTGCTTTCACATAAAACGGAGTGCCATCTTCTGCCGTAAGTGGAAGCCCGGTAGTCAGGATGAGAGGACCTGAGACGGAACCGTTGTTAATTCTTTGTCTTATGTTATTTGTGTTCTCTGGAAATGAACCTATGTCGAAGGCATACGTAAACCCATATTTGATTAAAAATTGTTCAAGATAGGCGGATAATTCACTATTACTTAAACTTGGCGCATTGGCAATTTTTGGATCGGTAAAATGGACGTGACTATTCCAGAATCCCGCTGTAATTGTTAAACCCTTGCAGTCAATTACTTTAGCACTATTTGGTAGTTTTACCTCGCTCTTTTTACCGACTGCAATTATTTTATCATTCTCAATAACTACGCTTCCTTCCAGAATTGCCGGATCGGTTGGTGAAACATATATAGTGGCATTGATGAACGCCAAAGCATTTTTAGTTGGTTTGGTTTCTTGTCCATTAACAACAGTACATTGTAAACTCAAGACAATAAAAAACGTCAGGAAAGTGTGAACAATATTATTCATATACAGTAAATTAGTTAGTTAATTTTGATTCTGATGAAATGTAAATAATTAGTATCAAAGACTATAAAATTTGCTGATTGTTACAATTGTTTCAATTTTTGAAAGTACATAACTACGCCCTTTCGATTTTACAAATAAAGCAACAAGCTTCTGAATTTCTTGCGTGAAGATATTCAACATCGCTTTTTGTTTCAAAGATTTCAGCAATTAGCAAATCGATATCATTATCACCAACTAATTTAGTAAAAATCATTTTTTGTTCTTTGCTATAGCCAATTAGGGATAAAGGAAAATTCTCTTTATCTGCTTTTAATTCTGCAGGGAAATTGTAAATATCCGAATATTGTTCCACTTCGTTTTTGTGAATAAATATAGGTCCGGATTGATTAAAAGCATTATTTTCTGAGAACGGACTATAAGCTAAAACCAAACGAATATCCTGGCCGACATTAAATGGTTTCAACGAAATTCTACATGGTCCTTTTCCTGTTGCTAATTGCTCGTAAACTTGATTACCAAAATTATCAATATTTGTTTTCCGAATTTGGCTTACAAACTCTTTAGATAACGGAACAATTTTAAATTTTTTCATGTTTTTTATATTTTAAATCAAAACAAATTTATATTCAATTCCTCTTATCAAAAATCCGTTTCTTGCTTAATTAAAGCCCTTCAATTTCTTCAAATCTTTATAAAATGGTTTGGAATTTGTAACGTATACATCATAAAGTAAAAAAGCTCTAAATCAATGATTTAAAGCTTTTTTGTTTTTCTTATTTTTACGATCTCACTGAGACAATTCTGTTTCTCTATGCAGTGCATAAACCCAATTATTATCTTTTGTAACTGATGAAAGTTTTATTTATTATCAAATTCTCTGCGGTTATAAAAGGAGTCATCGTCACTATAATACACAGAGTCAGGATCATTTTGTGGAGAATAGGAATTCATTACTCTTCTTTCATATTCCCTGTCAAAATTTTCCTGTCTATTATATCTGTTAGTGTTTCTAAAGGTATCATATCCTAAACTGTTCGCCATAACAATTTTCGTGTCTTTATTTATACTTACAGATCCTATTGGTATAATAATATGACTGTGACCTTCTTTATAAATAAACTCTTTTCCGTTGTCGTTTGCTATAACATCCAGAACTTCATTACGGCTGTCTTCCAGCAATCGTTTATCTAATTTTACATCCAGATATACAACACGTTGCATGTCTTTATTCACCCACAAATTATCAATTTCGCCTATAGTGCGGTTGTCAGCATCAACAATTTTCCATCCTCTTACATCAGAATAATTTGATGCGATTTTATAATCAGACAATTCGTCTAATCTGTATAAATTTTTATCTTTATTTTCCATAATTTCTTGTTTAATTGTATTTCTACATATTCGTTTTTCTGCTGAGTTTAATTTTGGTAGTTCTCAGTCATTGCGTTCTATTGTGTACTTGTAGTGTTTTCGATTTCTACACTGCTTTCAGTAGGAGTTTCATGATCTACAAAATAGATGTAATATATAATTCCTGCAATAATCATTAATACTGCGATCCAAGGCCATACTACCTTTTTCTTCTCAATTTTAATTTCTGCCATAACTTAATTATTTTCGATTTATAATAGTTTTAATAACAGTATTAAAGGTACAAATGAGAGAAAACTAAGAAGTATTTAATTTCAACAGGATGTTACAAAATTCCCAGTAGATTTGATTCGAATAATAGCTTTAATACTTGATTATAAAATATTTATACTGTTTTTTATTAGTAATATCCTGAAGACAATTGGGTTTTTAGTTTATACAAATAGGTTCATAATCTAAACACAAAAAACTTATCCGTAGCTTGGAGACTTCGAATAAGTTTGTGTTAATCTTTGATTCATCAAAGTATATTTAGCTATTTTATTTCAATAACATTCTTTCCGTAATTAATTTATTTGAGGAAGTCTCAACTCCTGTAACTTCGGCATACTTTACATTTGGTAACCAAAAAGAACCTCCTTCAATACGTACAAATATTTTTTCTACCTGAATTCTCTTCTGATTTACACTTACAAAAACATGATATTTTTGATCTGAATCTATCTTTTTCAAGGTTAAAGGCAACTTTTTATAGGATACAAACTGAAGCTCAAATTCCTCATTATTTACCGTTTTACTTTCTATTCCGTATGCAAATTTGCGTTGCATATAATTTAAATCTTTTTTTTCTCCGTTCTCGGCATATCGAATCCAATAGGCTTTTATAGGATTGCTTTTGTTTATTTTTCCATTTTCCTGATAGTTTATGGCATAAATAGCAGTGTTTATATTTGGGTCACGCTGAATATAAAACAACATATTGTCTATATTCTTAGGCGTTGGAAAATTTAATGGCGATGGATTTTTGGATTGTGCCATTACACTTCCAGAAATTATATTTACTAAGATCGTTATAACGATTAGTGATTTTGTAAAATATTTATTTTTTATTTTATTCATGATGAAATTTTTATATGAAGTATTGGGTGTATTTATTTTACCACATAGTCCCTAAGCACGATGTCATTAACCTAAGAAAAAATCAATAATGTTATGCCGAATAAATCTCTCGCAAAATCACAAAGGTTTGTCATTTCGACGAAGGAGACTCGAGCGATAGCGAACAGGCGAAGCAAATCACACTATCCCGAAGCTTCGGGACGCAATCAAAATCGCCAATCTTTGTCGATCATCGGGTGTGATTTCTCCTTCGTCGAAATGACAATGTTGTGTACGCCCAACAGATTAATTTGATTCGATTTTATTCTGTTTTTCGTTTGCCTTAAAAACCCAATATTTGATTAGTGGATAATTAAAACCATAAGAAACAAAACTGTCTGTGAGTAATCTTCCGATTCTATAATCGATTTGAAATGATTTTTGCAAAATAAGCGTACCAAATGATTTTAAGGAAATGCTTCCTAATACAACTAAAGCAAATTTAAAAAGCTGACTATTGATGCGACTGCTGTAACCAGATTGACTTTTGAAAACCCAAAATCTATTGATGCTAAAATTGATAATTGCGCCAATGGTTCCGGAGATTAAAATAGAAAAGGTAAAATGCAATTTAAATACTTCTGTCAATAAGATCATTAAGCCATAATCGGTAATGCCACCTACAAATGCCGCAACTTGCGCTTGCAGAAAAGTCAAAATAGATTTTTTCCGGAACATTTCAGTTTTGGTTTTTATCTCTTAGATCTCCAAGCTTTAAAAGTTTTAAGCTATCAATAGTATTGATTATAAATAAGATAATAGTGATTAAGACAGCCAAATATGTAATTGAGCCGAGAAATAAAACTTCGATAATTAAAATTAAAGCAATAATAAATCTCAGTTCTGTTGGACCAACAAAGCCGGAATCTATACTGTACTCATTTGTGATTTTGTAGCGTAACTGACTGATTATAATAGACCAACCATACAATGCGACAAAAGCAAAGGCTACTATTTGTGTGCCATTTTCAGCATAAATGTAGTAGCCAAAACCTATAAGTACAATACCAATCCAATCGGCAATAATATCGAGTGCAAAACCATACCAACGACGCGGAATATTTCTATAATAAGCCAATCTTCCATCCAGAGAATCGCCTAACCAATTTATAACCAAACCGATAATACCCAAAAGCAAATACCAATTTGTTACATAAGTACTTAAAACAAAAGCCAAAAAAATCAAACCCGAACCAAGCGTCCCTATTAAAGTGAGCAAGTTTGGCGAAATGAATCCAGGTACCTTTGGCAGCAAAAATACAATCGTAAACTGTTCTGCTTTTTTAAAAATATTAGTTCGCTTACGGTCAGAAAATGTTCTTTGTGCAATTGCACTATGATTTTCAACTTGTGTTTCTTTTCCCATTACTAGCTCAATATTTGAAAGCCTGATACTATAGCCAATTCTAGTTTTATAATTTTTAGTTTTACTTTTCTTTGCGTATTTTTAAAAAAATCGGTGGTACTTTTTAGCTTACCTGATCTAACCAGATAACTAAATGCGATAACAATCAGCATAATTATTTAACAATACCTGCAAAGCGTTGATAGAAAACCGTTGGGCTATTCTCGTTTTTAGGAGCATATTTTCCGGCTATAATCGGAATATAAATAACCCTCCTTCTACTCTCTTCGCCACGAATAGATGATTCTGCAACTCTGTGCCACAAACGTCCATCGTGAATTGTTAAATCTCCGGCTTCCGGATTAATAGAAACTTCCTCCGGATCGGCTTGATGATCCAAAAAGTATTTTTTGCGAAAAAGCATTTGATAAATACCTTGCTTATGAGTACCGGGAATGATTTTAAGACCTCCGTTTTCAGGTTTTAAAGTGCTTAAATGAATACCCACATTTAGCATTGGATTTAATTTTGCACCATAAAAAATATCTCTCAAACCATCTGTATGCCAGCCCATTTTGGTAAACTTACTTTCCGGACCATTGATATAATGATTGAAAACCATTCCGTCTTTTTCTTCGGTTCCTAATCTTGCGCCATCGCCTGCCAATGGTAATAAACCATCAAATCTTGGATCAAGTAAAAGACCGCTTAAGGTTTGATGATGTTGGTTTATAAAAGCAAAACGCTGTACAATTGGAGATCCGTCCAGATCTTTTCCGTATTTAATTGGAACACCGTTTACTTTTTGAAGATCATTTTCAATCCAATTTTGCTCTACTTGTTTTGAGGCATCAATGATGGATGAAACTGTTTCGGGATTTATAAATTTTTTGAAATGGATGAAACCATGTTCGTTAAAAAAGGCAATTTGCTCGTTAGTTAATTGCTCAGTAAGGGTAAAGGTTTTATAAGTAGATACCATGATAATATAGATTTATTAAATGAAAGAATAATTGTTTGAATTTTATCTAAAAGACTGCAACTACAGCAACAACAATACATTAGCATGTTTGTGTGCATTCGACCTTTAGGAAAATTAAACATATTTTTACTTTTATTTGACATACTCTATAGAATTAATAGAATTTAATACAAACATAATATAATTTTTCTTTTGCAAAGAATATTTTTTTTATTTTTTTTCGAAAAAATTTAAATTTTATAAATTCCGGCTGCAGTTTTTTCGATAAAACCCTTTGGTAGTATACGATTGGCATAAACCGAAATGATATTTGTAAAACCCGGAATAACTTCTGATTTTTTGCTGAACATGGCTTTTACGGCAATTTTTGCAACTTCATCAGGTTGCATATTAAACTTTTCGGCCATTTTGCTAAAAGCGTCTAAACCAGCTCTCGAAGCAAAACCTGTATCAACCGGACCCGGACTAAAACAAGTTACTGAAATGGAAGTTTTGGCAAGTTCAAAACGCAAAGCACGCGTAAACGATAAAACAAAAGCCTTTGTAGCCGAATAAACAGCCAGCGTAGGCACAGCCTGGTAAGCAGCCGTACTTGATATATTTAAAATATAGGCTTCTTTTTGTTGCGAAAGTATCGGTACTAATAAATGCGAAAGTTCTACGACCACATTCATGTTAAGTTGCATCATACCAATCTGATCGGTTAAAAGAGACTCACTAAAATCGCCCCAAACACCATAACCGGCATTATTAACCAAAATACCAACGGGATAATTATTCTCTTTTATCCAATTGGTTACTTTTTGCGATGCATTATTTATCGAAAGATCAATCGGTAAAATGGCTGTATTAATGCCATATTTAGCCTGAAGATCATCAGAAAGTGCTATTAATTCCTCTTCACTTCTTGCCACAAGCAATAGTGAATAACCTTGTTTTGCCAATTCATAAGCAATAGATTTTCCTATACCTTTGCTGGCGCCAGTTATTAAGGCAAACGGTTTCGTTTTTTCGCTCATTTTGTTAATTTAATAAATCAAATATAAAGATTAATTGTAAACTGTTAGTTCTGCAACGTGCATAATGGTTACTCTCTGCCACCCTACTCTCTTTATTGTATGCTATATTTTATGTTAGTTCCGAAAGCTTTTGCGGCTGCTAACTGTATCTTTGAACAGTTTTAATAACAAATTAATAAACAACTTTATATTAATTACTATCAATAATTTCTCTTTTTACGCCTGCTTTTTCAGCAATATCAATCATATGCTTTGTTCCGCCTTTGTTATCCCCCTCTTTATTATTCCATAAGGCAATAAGAGTTACATGCTCACCACCCTTTTTTAGTGCATCATTTAGCATCCAAACATTTGTATTTTCCCATAGGGAGTTTTGCTGATTATTATCTGTTTGCGAAAGTATTTTATACTGCTTTCTTTTTAGCAAGTCATCAAATCTTGTATCCCAATTTTTACCGGCAAAAGAAACCGATTCTTTTTTGAATTCATTTGGAGGCAATGCCAAATAAATTATGGTAGGAATTTGAAGTTCGTCACATATTTCATGAAATAAAATATCGCCACCACAAGCTCCACCAGCGATACCGTAAAGCTCTGCATTAGTGTTGTTCTTAATTTCAGATACACATTTTTTTATTTTCAATCTTATAATTTCCTCATTTTCCTGCGGAAATCTCTTTTGCACCCGATCTGGTCTATCTATTAAGTGCCCGCTAAATATTAAATAATGTTTCATTATGTTTTATGATATAATATTAATTTGAATCATAGGTACAATTTTATATTATCTAATCTGAAAATAAATTGTAGCTCTTTTTGCTGAAAACCAGATTTCGACCATAAAAAAACCGATTGAATTAAGCTCACTGTTTGATTTTTTTAAATTTACAAATTTAGAAGAAGAAATTGCCATCAACTGATCTAATGTTTTTAAATCCTTGTTAAAATTAAGTAACGCTTCAATTTCTTTAAAATTGGTTTGTTTTGGAAAAATATTAACCGAATTCCTATTCCAACTAAAAAAACAAGTATAAATACTCTTTGTTAATATTTTATATATTGATAAATTTGATTTAACAAAAAATCAAACAACTAACTACTAGACAGTTATTTATATCGTTGTTAATTTTTCATATACGCCCTATAACTCCAAAAAAGAAAATTCTAAACGCCTTTTATTCATTTTTCTTAATTATTCACCAAAATATCGATTACCTGAGATTTAGAAACTCAGGAAATAACAGAAGACGGTTTTTATGCAGGCATTAATGCTGGTTCAAAAAGCCTGTTTATAGGTACAGAAGGTGATAGAATTAAGGTAAATGAATATGATGATAAAGTTCAAAAAATACTTGGCATTCTGCCGACCCAAATAATTAATGGAAAACGGATACAGTTGCTGAAGTTTTTTTGATAATGGTTACTGATAATAAATTTCCGATAAAAATACTTATGATACAATTTTCCAATTATAGAAAATGATTTTAGAGAGTCTCTTAGGAACGAGTAATTCAGAAAACAGAGAAATGCTCTATAAAATTGGATAAGTTACATCAAAAGTATTTTAAAATTTTATTTTGAATAATTTTTAATTTTTAATCATGGCATATCAATATGACGTATTTATTAGTTACAAGAATCATCATGTAACTAATACTTGGGTAATAAAGTTTGAGGAAAAGCTAAAATACTGGTTAACTCAGGAATTAGGAGGCAATAAACCCAAAATTTTTTTTGATAAGGACACTATTGAAACGGGAAACATTTGGCCAAATACACTGAAGAATGGTGTTAAAACGTCAAAATGTTTACTTTGCATTTGGACACCTGAATATTTCAGGTCAAAGTGGTGTTTATCTGAATGGCTAAGTTTTGAAGAAAGAACAACCTATTTAAATAACTCCACCCATCAAATAATCCTTCCTATTCGTTTTCATGATGGAGAGCACTATCCCGCACAAGCAAAACTAAGACAGTGTACTGATGTTACAAATTATAGCAACACAAACAATGCTTTTTGGGAAACTCAAAAAGCAATGGAATTAGAGGACACAATAAAAGATTTATGCAAGACACTTGCAGTAGCTATCCAAGCAGTGCCAGATTTCAATGACAACTTTCCAATTATTGAGATTGATGATGAAAATCCAAATCCACCACAAGCAAACAGATATAAGTTGTAAGCATGAATAGCATAATAATAAACAATATAGGCAAGGTAATAACTTTCTACTCCTTCAAAGGAGGAGTTGGTAGAACAATGGCATTATCTAATGTAGCAACATTGCTTTCAAAATGGGGGAAGAAAATTTTAATAATTGATTTCGATTTAGAAGCTCCAGGAGTTGAAAAATATTTTACTTCAGCAGATTTTGTTTTTTCAAAAGATAGAACAGATTGCTTTGGTGTAGTTGATATACTTACCTCTTTTTCAAAAAAAAATAATAAAATTTCTTGGCAAGATTGTATAATATCAGCAACTTCAACAAGAAATAAAATCAAATGCGATATTATTTCTGCTGGAAAAGACGATAAAAGTTACGCCACTAATTTGCAAAACTTAAATTGGGACTTCTTATTTGAAGAATGTAACCTCGGTGAAGAGTTAGAAATAATGAGAAATGAATGGATACAAAACTATGATTATGTTTTAATTGATAGTCGAACTGGAATTTCAGATATTGGCGGGATATGTACTATTTATCTACCTGATATTATCGCATTTCTATTCACAACAAACGATGCCAGTTTAAATGGTTGCATTGACGTAATTAAAAGGGCCAAAGAATCAAGAAATAAAATGCCTTACGACAGGAGTTTCCTTGTAGCTATTCCAATTCCCTCAAGAGATGAAAGCAGAACAGAATTTGAATCTTCACAACGATGGAAAAATGTATTTGAAGAAAAATTAAATACATTATACAATGATTGGCTTCCAAAGGATATTTCAATAAAATCAGCAATTGATTTATTAAAAGTCCCTTACATTCCTTATTGGAGTTTTGGAGATCGTCTTCCAGTTATTGAAGAGGGTACATCAGAAAATAGTATTGGTTATAGTTATGAAAAAATTGCGCTCTTAATCAACAATGACTTTGATTGGAGTAAAGTAAAAACGGGATTGACTATAGAAGATATAGATACTATAATCGAAAAAAAAGAATCCAAATTATCATCAAAATTACCAAACATGGAAATAGAAAATTATATAATACAAAGAGTAGATGACCAAATTCGATACTATTCTATAGCAAGTAGTCGTAATAGATTATTATATCTAACAATTATGACATTTCAGATATTTCTTGGAGCATATCTCCCGATTTTAACAAGAGTAAGTTTGTCATTGAATATAGACTTACAGATTTCATTAATTGGAGCATTTATAATTATTTTAACTGGTTTGCAGGGAATAGGTAATTTTAAAGAAAAATGGGTTTTATATAGAAAAACTGCAGAGAAAATTAAACAAGAAAAGTTTAAATTTTTGACTATTCCAGATAAATACAAAGAAGAAGAATTTTTCAATTTTGTAAGAAAAATAGAAGAAATTTTTGCAAGTGAGAACAATGAATGGATAGATAGTGCAAAAAAGGAAAATTATAATTCGTCTTCAAAATGAAATAATTCTTAAATTTTTTTTTTGAAATAGATTTGGCAACAATTTTAAAGTTAGCAGTGCAAATTCACAAAACTATTTTCATGTATTTCATTATTATTTCATATTCAATTACAAAAAGTTAAAACTGTTTTAAAATAAAATGTAACAAGCGCTTATAAAAAGCTTAAACAATTTATATTCATTATGAAAAAAGATAAACACGACTTAATAAGATTAGCTAAAAATTACTTAAGAGGTGAAGAAATTGACAAGGAAACTTTTAATGAATTATATGAAGGCCTGATTCAATATGAGCAATTTGGTTATGCTACAGAAATTATTCTAACAAGGATTGAGGAAATAGAAAAAAAGGGGGAAACAATAGCGCTAAAAACTTATCATGAATTAGCCCGAAATATCTATAAAGACACTACTCTATCCGGTTATTTTAAATTTGAGAAAGCTTTGAATGTTTTAAAAACGCATTGCAAATTAGATACTACAGTAGATTGTGAAACACTGGGAATTGCAGGAGCTATTTATAAATACAAATGGAAATTTGACCATCAGTTCCGAAATTTATTAAAGTCCAGAGCCTATTATAAAAAAGGATATCAGTTATGGAAAGAAGATCATTCACGCCTTTCTTCTGAATATACCGCTATAAACTATGCTTATGCAAATGAATTAATTGTGGTTAAGAGTCTGGAACAACTTTCGGAAATAGAAGGAGTAACAGATGAAGTGATAAAAAAATTCAATACTTCACAAAATGTACGGAAAGAAATTATATATACTTATGTAAACGACGATCTCTCGGTAAAAACGATTGGTCCTGACAATTGGTTTTATGCTACTATAGCCGAAGCTTATTTTGGAACAAGACAATATGATAAAGCTAGACATTTTATAGAACTTTATGTTTCTAAAATTGAGGAGACTTGGAAAATACAAACATTTGCTCAACAGCTTTATCAGATTGCCTCATTTCAGGAAACAGAAAAAAGATTTAATCAGCTACCAAATGATCCTTTTGAAACAAAAAAAATAGATGCTAAAAAGCAGAAAGAATGCTTTTTAGCATTAGAAAAGAATGAAACGGAAAACTTAAGTTCTTCAGAGTTTGAATCCAAAAAAGAAGGTAAACTCGGAATTGGACTATCCGGAGGAGGATTCAGAGCTGCCTTATTTCATATAGGTGTTTTAGCCAGTCTGGCTGAAAAAGACAAATTAAGAGATATCGAAGTAATATCATGTGTATCTGGAGGTTCTATAATTGGAGTTTATTATTATTTAAAATTAAAACACTTACTAGAAACCAACGAAGATAAAGATATTGACAAATGCGCTTATGTCAAAATTGTTAAAGAAATTGAGATTGAGTTTCAGGCTGCAGTGGAGAAAAATCTAAGAGTTCAGGTTTTCTCCAATTTCTTTAAGAATGTCAAAATGTACTATACAAAAAATTACTCCCGAAGTTACCGATTAGGTGAATTATATGAAGAGTATTTTTATTTGCCACTATTTAACAAATATTTTGATAAGAAAGTAAAAGCAATTTATATGGATGATTTGCTTATCAATCCTAAAAATGCTTCAAACTTTAATATCTATAATGATAATTGGAAAAGAAAAAATAAAATTCCTCAATTAATACTGAATTCCACAGCTGTAAATACCGGACATAACTGGCAATTTACAGCTACTTGGATGGGAGAACCACCAACATACATTTCGGATGTTGTTGATGTAAAACCAAGATTACGCAGAATGTATTATCAAAATGCCCCTGAACCTTATAAAAAATTTAGATTAGGATATGCTGTCGCGGCTTCTTCTTGTGTACCCGTTCTTTTTGAACCTTTATTATTAAGCGATTTGTATGAGGATATTGATTTAGAATTAATAGATGGAGGCGTTCATGACAATCAAGGTATTGCCTCTATATTAGAACAAGAATGTACTTCTGTTATTATAAGTGATGGTAGTGCCCAAATGGCAAACAATTATAAAGGTGTTTCTAATGAAGTATCGCTTTTTTTAAGAGTAGACACTATCCTGCAGGAACGTCTAAGAGAAATACAATTACTTGATTTGAAATCCAGAAAGTATAGCGAAAGCATTAATCAACTTTATATAGTGCATCTAAAAAAAGGATTAGGTCAGCTTCCTGTAAGTTGGATTAACTGTACTGATGTGAATAGAAAAATCCTTCATGACAGCGAAATCGAAGACGTCAATGAACTATTAGATTATGGTTTGATGAAAAAAATTCAACAACAACTCTCAGAAGTCAGAACGGATCTGGATTCATTTAATGAATTAGAATCTTTTGCACTAATGTATAGCGGATACCAACAAACTACTCATGAAGTTGATTATACATTTAGCGATAAACCAGTACAATGGAACTTTAAAAAAATTGAATCAAGTTGTAGACTCCCTGAAAAAGAAACGCAATTAATGGATCAACTTAAAGTAAGTACTTATGTCCCTTTCAAAATTGTGCGCCTTTCTAAACTATTGCAATATACTGTTGCGGCATTCGGTATTGTCATATTAATACTTTTGATAAATATATTCTATAAAAATTGGGAATCTCCTGTCCCGATTTTCAAAATTACTTATCAGGAAGTAGGTGTAGCAGTCATCCTGATTGTCCTTTCCATATATTATAAGTTTGCCAAATACATAAATATTGAAAGCTGGATAAAGAAAAATATATTTTATATCATCATCATCTTTTTTGGTTTTTTATTATCTAACATTTACTTATTGTCTTTCAATAAATTATACAATAAAATAGGGAAAATGAAATAAATCATTATTAATTTTAAAACTGAATTATCATGAAAATAAATAAAGATTGGCTAGTTTCAGATACGGATGCGGAAAAAATAAAAAAACTGGTTTCTCCAAACGCACGTTATATTATTATTCCAAAATATTTGGTTATTCATTACACTGCAGGTGATACTGCAGAATCTGCTATTAATTGGTTTATGACGCCACAAGACAAGGGTAATCCTGACCGAATTGCAGCACATATTGTTGTAGATGTAGATGGTTCAATTACTCAACTAGTCCCTTTTAACAGAAGGGCTAATCATGCAGGATATAGTGTTTGGGATAAAATATCGGGATTTAATGATCATGCCATAGGCATAGAAATCGTTAATCCTGGCTATTTAGAAAAATTACCTGACGGAAGTTACAGAAGACATATTGGACAAGACAAAAACAAGAAGCCTGTTTATAAGACGTACCCTGCTTCTATTGCCTCTAAAATTTATGTTGGCGATCATAAGCATAAGTTCTGGACAGATTCTGATAATCATCTTTGGTTTCAATTTCCAAAGGCACAACTAGATGCTGTATATGCATTAAGCGACTTGCTTACAAAACATTACCAACTGATTACTGCTATTGGTCACGACGATATTTCGCCTGCGCGAAAACCAGATCCGGGTCCTGCATTCCCTTGGGATGATTTCAAAAAGGCTGTCTTTGGAAAAACTGATTTTGTTGGCAGAATATTTAAGGTTACAGAAAATGGCACCAACTTTAGAAGCACCCCATCAAAAGAAAATACACCAATAAAAAGCCTTAAAAAAGATTATGAAGTTGGACTCATTGAAACCAATGGCTCCTGGTATAAAGTCTATTTAGTAAATGAAAGAAAAGACGTCGTTAATCCTGATGGCAGCAGTAAAAAAGAAATTGGATGGATACATAATTCGTTATTGATTTTGAAATAAAAATTAATTATTTCTATACTTTCTATTTGTCATTATTCGAATGTAGGTTGAAACAAAATAGTGAATAACCAAACAAAGTTTACAATGAATGAAACTATTAAAATATTTATATCCTATGGAGTTACGGATAATAATCAGGTAATACCAGATCTCATTAAACTTGATTTTGATAAAATACTGAAAAAAAGTGGCGACACCAATATCAAGCTTACCTTTGACCGTGAGTTCTTAAACGGAGGAGACAAATGGGATGATCGCATCAAGGAAGAACTACGTTCTTCAAACGTTATTTTCTTTTTGCTAAACGACAAATTTCTTAAATCAGAATATATTAAAAATATTGAATTTGCGGAATCAATCAGAAGAACTGATGTGAAAATATTTCATGCCAAACTATTTAAATGTGATAATTACGAAGGCCTAAGCGGCATACAATCCATCAATCTGAGTAATCTCCCGTATCTGGATATGACGGAAGAGGAATATGAAAACAATGATAAAAACAGATTTGAAATAAAACAGATAGCCTATCAACTATTTGTAGAAATCAAATCCAATTTCGGCAACAACACCAGCGCAAAAACAGATAAATATGTAAAGCCATCGGCAGAATTACTTAAGCTAATAATAAACAGAAATGAAGAAATAGGAGCCTTCAAATCTTTGGTTAGAAGAGCAAATTCACCTAATTGCAATATGTTTGTCTATGGTGCAACAAGACTCGATGTCCCTAAATACTTTAATTATCGTACCGATGAAACAGTAGAAAACATACCAGCATATCTATCAGTTAACAATCCATGCTATATGGATTTAAGAATGTTTAAGAATGCATCTTTTGACCTTGATTTACTTGCAAATTTCATTTCTGAGGTAAGACGAATATTTTCCCCTAAAACGGATACTGAAACTACTTTTGCAACTATTAATGAAGGTGTGTCTTTGTTGTATGATGGCCTTGCTGATTTCAGTATCAAGAGGTTGATAATACCTTTCTCATTTGGGGAATTAGATGCAAATGATGAAATTTATATAAAATGCTTCCTAAAACTTTTGAGTTTTTTTGATTTTGTTAAACCTGACAACTCAAAAACATATCTCTATTTTTTAATCCAAATTCAAGATTATAATGTTAAAGATTCCAAACTCTTTAAGGCTTTGAAAAAACATTATGGCATAAAAACATTTAGCATACTAAATGAAATACAGCTTTCTGATCTTGAGAAATGGAGTGAAATGGTAAATGAAGACAAACAATCAGATATCATGAAAAAAATTGAAAATGAATTAATGGCTGATGATAAAAGATTCCCTACCCGAATGGAATATTTGCGTAAACCTATAGAAAATGCATTAAACGAATTTTATAATTAGAAATCATGGTAAAAACGATACAAATAACACGGGAAAAAGACATTGAAAACTATCTGCCATCAAAGGCTTTAGAAAGTACTATGGATATGGCATTGGCATTAATGCGTCCTTTATTGCTTGCGGGAAAACCTGGTACAGGAAAAACTGATTTTGGGCATTGGTATGTAACAAATGCGAATAAAATGAAAGCCGAAAAAGGTGAAGAAACTGAGTTTAACAATGTATTTCAGTTCAATACAAAATCTACGTCAGTATACAATGATTTATTCTATGTATATGATGCTGTTTCTCATTTTCGGGATAAGGCAGGTGATAAAGATATTAGTGAATTCATAACCCTTACAGCTTTAGGGAAGGCAATGGTCTGCGCTAAAGGACTGAAAAACATTAAGGAAGCTAGATTAAAAAAAATAGCCACCAATTCTCAATTAGACCTAAAAGAGGCCAAACCCAAAAGTTTAGTAATCATTGATGAAATTGACAAAGCGCCAAGAGATTTTCCTAACGATTTACTGCATGAAATTGAGCATCTTTCTTTTACCATAAAGGAAACTTCTCCAATCATAACTATAGAATTAAATGATGAAGAAAAAAAGAATGTGATCATACTCCTCACCAGTAATGATGAAAAGAATTTGCCAGACGCTTTTTTGAGAAGGTGTCTGTTTCACTATATTGAATTTCCTGAACCTATCCCATTAAAGAAAATAATTCTGAGTAAACTGCTGGGAAGAAAACTTACTATTGAAGAAAACAAAAAGATAGATAATAGTGAAGAATTAAATGGATTTGAAGGATTGAATGACAAAATTGAAATTTTCTACAAAATTTTCCATAACAATTCAATAGAAAAAAAAGCTTACACTGCCGAATGTATCCAATGGATCAATTATTTACATGGAAAAAAATTACTACATCTTCCTTTGCAGGATTACCAAGTGACTTTATCGGCACTATTGAAAAAAAATGAAGATTTTCATGAAGCTGTAAAAATGCTAAAAAAAATGGAAGCAGATAAACTAATAGCAGAAAAGCAGGTATAGAATAATGGAAGAAGCTAACAAAAATCTCAATAACCATTTTTTTCTTTATGAGGGTTTACTGGACTCTCTTAAAGAGAAAGGATTCTCTGTGGATATTGAGGATTATGTTGTAGTAGCTCAACTCAAAGATCAATTATTGGATGGAAGTATAACATTTGATGAATATAAATTCTATTTGGCAGCTATTATCTGCAGAACAGAAGACGAACAACGAGAGTTTTATTTATTATTTGAAAATGAACTTCAAAAAAAGAAAAATGAGTTACATACGAAGCACCAAATCCTGAAGGAGAAAGTTGACGATATATACAATCAGAAAGCTGAAGAAGGAAAAATAATAAGTGAAAAACTAAGAAGAATTATCATAATCACTCTAAGTTGTTTCTCTGCTTTGGCTATTGTTATTTTGTTATTTATGCCAATTATAAAGACAGATGATTACAACGTAAAGAATTTTGGAAACCGTTCTATCGGTCATATTACAACAGATACCCCTATTGAATTTTCAATTTATGATAACCCTAAGAATTTACCTAAAAGCGCAACTCATCAGAGTTGTTGCGAACGCTTATTTGGCAAAGCAACAGATACTACCCGTTTAAAGGTAAAATGGTATATTGAGGGAGATACAATATCCAACAGCACCATAAATTATAAATTTAAAACTCCAGGTAAAAAAATGGTACAAGTCACTTTTGGAGACTTTGATACAATACCTAAAAAATATCCCGATATAATGGTCTGCGAACCTTGTCCAAAAATTAATATCCCAAAAAAAATATATCAGGGTGAGGACACAAAATTCGTTGCTAAATCTTCAAAAAACAAGCCGTTTGTCTGGGTGGTTGATGGGCAGAAAATGACTTCAAATGATAGTGTATTGATTAAGCAATTTGAAAAAGGAGAACACCACATCAGCTGTAAGACAGAGGGCCAGCAATGTGATCATAATAAAAGCTGTGACCAACTTTTTACTGTAATTGACCGTAATGAATTTAAAATAGATGTACATGTAACTCCTCCAAGTAATCCAAAACCAAGTTATTCGTCATTTTTTTATACCTTAGTTTTACTCTTAGTATTACTCTTTGTAATTTTGACACTAACTTTATTTGTCCCTTATTTATATGAAAAGTATGCCAATATAATTCGGAATTACTTCAAAAAACTAAACCACAAAAAAGCAGAAAAATACCTAAATGATGTAAGGGAACCTTTATTCATAGGTAACAAACCTCCCATAGATATTTCTTTTTTTAACAAGGAAAGATTAATCAAAAGAAAGGAAGCTATTCGACAATTAGGGTTGGACTTTCAAAAACGAATTGCCACAGAAGACAGCAAACTGAATTTGCCAGGCACTATCAATGCAAGTATCAAAAACTATGGATTAATAACTCCTTTATATCAAAATAAAAACAAAAAACAATCCTATCTTATTATCATTGATACAAGTAATGTTAATAGTCCGTTGGTTAAACTACACATTTTTGTATCTAATTATTTAAAAAATTACCCAGCAGATTTTGACGTTTATTATTATTATAAAGATCCTTTAAAGGTTTATAAAAACGACCCCGAAGCTACGATTGATATCAACACGCTTAAAGATAAATTTTATGAATCTGTACTTATTGTATTTGATGATGGTTACAATTTTTTAGATCCTAATTTTGGTGAGGTGTATAAGCCAGTAACCAAAGAATATAGTTATTGGATACAACGGGTTTTAATAACACCAATCCCATCAGATGATTGGTCTGTTAGTGAAAAAATACTTGCTTCCTTCTTTCATATTGTTCCAGTAGATGATATTGGTTTACTTTCTATTTTTTCATTATTACAAAAAGGCAGTTACAATCAGAAAATTATTGGAGCGAAAGATTTTAATAGCTATAGTATCAATTATGTTGACTTCGAAAATATTGAAGAATTAAAAGATTACATCACCAAAAATACTAAAGAAGGGAATGTTATAAGCAATCCTTTATTTCAATGGATTTGTGCCATAGCGGTATATCCGAAAATTACCTGGGAAATCATCCTCACAATTGGAGCTACCATAGACGAAAATATGGTTACTTATGAAAATGTACTTAAGATATGCCGAATAGCATGGGTACAACACAGTATGTTTCCAACACAGATTAGATTGGAGTTGTTAAAAGAGCTTGATATTTTGGTTGAGATAAAGGCTAGGAAAACCATTATTGTCTTATTGGAAGAAGAGTCGATTATACTTCCAAATACTTTTTCGGATAATGAAAGAAAGATTCAGCTCACCTATAACAAATTCATTTTGTATGCTATTGATCCAAAAGAGTTTCTAAAATACCAAGATGTAGAGAAGGAATTTTTAAAATTGTATCAGCAGGAAAAATTTATTGACTTACCTTTAAAGGTTTACTTGCAGGGGAATAACCCAATGAAACCAAATGAATGCTGGAAAAGTCCTTTAGAAATTAATGAGACAAAAAATCTGGATCATCTGGAGTATTATTACAATACTAAAACCAAAACCATTTCCAAACAGTCCATTGCTAAAAGAATAAAAAAGTTACTAATTTCATTTTGCCTGTTATCATTGGTGTCCCTATTAGCAATAATTTTTGTTGGTAGTAATGACTTAGGGAACAAAAAAGCAACAAAGTTAGTTGGATTAGAAAGAAACCAAGTAACTTCGTCGTGGAAAATTAATCTCACTAAAAACGAATGTTATAATGCCTTTAATCCACAAAGACTAATTGTAAAAAATGGCACAAAAGTAGTTTTTGAGAGTGCATTGCCAGCAAAAGGCAACTCAATTAAGCTAAAAGATTTCCAAAATGTGTATAACCATAAATTAGTATTTCAGCTTTTCTCTGATACTGATAAATATATAACTAAAACCATAAAAGCGGGTCAGGAAATTACTTTAAAAATCACCTCTGAGGATTGTACTAGAATTGATGCCCTTTACTATGGTAAAAACTATGAAATTTATAAAGATATACTCGAAAAACTACCTCTAAAAACAAAGAACGATATTGATAGTCAAATTCCAAATTCTGTGTTATTTTCTAGTGAAGTTGACTCCAGTTTTATTTATAAACTTTGTCTTGATTTGATTAAGAAAAAATTTCCTCTTCAGGAAATCATTATGGACAAAAACTTCATAAATAATAAATTAAAAAAGAATGATGAAAAAATACTATTCGCACCATTAAAAACTAAAAACAGTATAATCAATACTGCGAGCGAACTCGATTTTAGATTTTATAAGAAAGTTAGTAATCCAATAATATATCTACAGTATAATTCCAAAGTTTTAGAGGATAGTATGAACTTGTTTTATCAAAAATTAATCAATTCACAATTTAAAAATGTTGAATCACAATTAGATAATAAACCTGCTGACAAAAGTGAAGTACGTTACTTTTTTGACAGTCATAAAAATACAGCTGATGAATTAGCAAAAATAGCATCGAGTTTTTTTGGTCAACAAATTGTTTCTGCAAAAGTAGATCGTAATCAAAAAAATCAAATTGAGGTATGGATAAAAAAAGGAGAAATCCCCATTTGTAAATCCACACAATCTAGCGATATAAAATATATTATTTATTTTGATTATCAAAAAGTGAATTTGCCACCCGATGGTGCAACGTATCTTGATAAAACTTTAGATCAATTAAGACAAAATCCAAATCTTTCTGCTACAATCATTTCTTACTCAAGCGCTGGTGTGAAAATATCCGAAAAATGGGTGGATTCTGTAGTATTCTGGCTTCTCAAAAATGGTATTAATTCAAAAAGAATACGTTCAGTAGGCCTGGGGAATCAAGGATATCAAAAACAAAAATGTTTTGATCGCATTGAAATTGAGTTTATAGATGATACTCCACCCTTACCAAAAATTCTGTGGGTTGACGATCATCCGGAAAATAACCGTGATGCAATAAATAAGTTTGAATCTATTGGAATTGAAGTAGATTTAGTAAAAACTAATAATGAGGCAATTGCAAATATTTCTAAAAACAAGAATGGATATGATTTTATAATAACAGACATAGGTCGTAACAATGATGAAAAAGGAGTCAATGATAAAACTAAAGCTGGTGTGGAATTAATAAATAGTATAAGTGATAAATCAAAAATTATCATTTTCTCTTTTGCAGAAACAATAAAAAAATACCAATCTGAATTATTAAAAAATGGTGTAACACATTTTTATTCGGATTTTGACGAATTGGAAAGGTATATTTTAGGCACTTCAAAAGAAAGTGAAGTGAAAAGATAGGTTGCAAATCTTATTCTAAAATAGGATTCAAAATAAAACAGCATATGATGTTAAAAGTAAAGTCCCATTTCATTAGAAATGGGACTTTTTTTATAAAGCTTAAAATATAAACAAACTTATATTATTTAGTAAAATTATTTCCTCTAGCTTCAATATCTTTCAGACAATGCATCAAACATCCTCCATATTTATAGAGATATGGCTTATCCATTCTTATTCTGGGTCTATTGGATTCTGGATCTAAATTTTTATAACTATAATTTTCAAAATTTAAAATGTAATCTCCAGCTAAATCATCATAGCTTAAAACTGTAAAATCTGAAAGATTTAATCGTTTTAAAAATTCAACTAAATCTATCTCTTCTAAATCATCTAAATCGGTATTTAATCCTTCATATTCTTCAAGTACACAAGTTTTGTTATCTTCATTTAAAATGAATTCTGTATCAATATAAAAATTAAATAACTCGTCAAGTGTCATTCCCTCTTTGCATATATCTTGTAACCTTTCAACCGCACTACGTGTTTCATCCTTATATGGAATTATTAAGTAACCATCTTCGTAAAAATGTGGTATTTTATTATCAATTTCTATTTTTTCATCTGCGAAAATAAGAGTAATATATTGTCCCATTTTTTGATCAATTCTTTAAAAGATTGGTTATTGAGTAAAACGAAAATACTCCATTTTTTTATTTATTACATTTCTTTCACGCTATTAAACTTAAAAACAATCGAAAATACTATCCGCTTTTTAACATTTAACGTCCACAAGACATACAAACTGCTTCAAATAAAAAAGCAAAACAATTATCACAAATTCAATTGAAAATACGCCAACTCTTTTTAAATCATTCATAAAATGGTATATAATTTGTAGCGTAGACATAACAAAAATTAAATGAAAATCGCTATTCAACTTTTCATAATATTTTTTTTAAAAAAGTTTGGATAAAGGATATTATTTATCTTTGAAATTCATGATTTTTGATAATTTAAAATGACAAAGGAACGAGATCGATAGTGAAAATATTTAAACGATAACTTAAATGAATGCAAAACTTGACGCAATAATTCTATATGTAAAAAACATTCAGCTTCTTAAAAAGTTCTATGTCGAAAACTTCAATTTGAAAGTTCTTGAAGAAGATGAAATTTGGGTTTTACTCAACGCAGGAAATGTAAATATTGGGTTTCATAAAATTGGAGAAAAGTACATGCAGCAAATTAATCCTAATCACAAATTTGACAATAATACTAAAATCGTTTTTGAGATTGACGACGACTTACAAATGATTAGAAAAGAGTTTATTGAAAAAAATATTCCCATGCGGGAACTAAAAACTTTTGACAATTATAACTTTTGGCTTTGTGACGGAATTGACCCTGAAGGAAATGTATTTCAACTCAAGAAAAGGAAAAGCTAATCAAGGATAAGTTTCATAAAATGAAGATCGCTTTAGCTTAAACGTGTTTTTAATGACGTCCAAAAACCTGTAAACAGAAGATTAAAAGTTAGGCTTAGTAGATTTTTGTATTTCCTGTAAAGTTGCCCCAACTGAATTCAAGCAATTTAGTAAACACGAACTAGTATTGCTATTACTAAAAAAACGGACTTTTTCATAGCTTAATCATAACCCTTTATTCTTTATTAAAACTTTACCATAAGATTAATCAATAGTCTTTTTATACTAAACGAAAAGCAGTAATGCGTTTGAAAAATGTATAAATTTGTGTCTGTTAAATAATTTTGTGCAATAGCTTACAAACCAATAAATGAATAAAATAGGATCAATAACCTCTGTAGAACCTTTGCTTGATTACTTCAAGAAAAAGGGTTATGTATTAAATGATAGAGAGAAAGATTTGGTAAAAGAAAAGTTTCATTCCAGACTTTACAGAAAAAGACAATATATTTTACAGGAAGGTGACATTTGCACACAATTTAATTTTGTGATCAAAGGTTGTATTAGAACCTATAATGTTGATAAGAAAGGTAACATCCATATCTTAGAATTTGGAACTGAAAATTATTGGATAAACGATCTTGGAAGTTTTCACAGGATGAAACCTTCTACCCTGAATATTGATGCTTTAGAAGATACGGTTGTTTTACAAATAAGTCACGAAGATCTTATCTCACTATATAAACAATTCCCTATTTTCGACCGTATTTTCAGAGTATTAATAGAAAACGGTTTTATTCATTTACAAGAACGTTTATTGCAAAACATTAGTTCAACTGCAGAGGAACGTTATGAATATTTTTTGAATAACTATTCTCAGCTTCTTAACCGTATATCTCAGGTTCAAATAGCGGCTTTCCTGGGTGTAACTCCTGAGTTTTTAAGCCGATTAAGAAACCAGCGCAGCAAGCTTTCCCAAAATTCTTAATCTACATCAAGACTATTTCTTAAACTACATCATTGGATAACCACTATCCACTGTCGGACATTTGTATCAACAAATTATAGTTAACATTAAATAGAAATAGTTATGACACAAAAATCAAAAGTTGCAGTTATCGGTCTGGGAAATATCGGAGCTGCTATTGCTACAAATCTTACAAAAGGAAATCGTTCCGTAATTGTTGCTGATAAAACAATTGAAAAAGCAAACCAGCTTTCTCAAAAATTAGGTAATCTGGTACAACCAGCAACCATTGCTGATGCCATTAAAGAAGCAGATATTGTTGTGTTAGCCATTTATTTTGATCCTATCAAAGAGTTTTTTAAAACCTATGCAACAGAATTACAAGGTAAAATTATTGTAGATCCTTCTAACCCAATTGCTCTTGATGAAAATGGTGGTTTCAAAAAAATAATTGGTTCAGACGAATCGGCTGGACAAATACTTTCTACATTATTACCTAATGGTGCAAAATTAGCAAAAGCACTAGGAACATTAGGAGCAGCATCTCTTGTAAATGCCTCTTTTCAAACTCCCGAAAAAGCAGTTGAGTTTTATACAACTGATGACATCACTATTAATGACGAAATTGAAAATTTAATTCGTGACAATGGTTTTGAACCATTACGAGTTGGAGGTCTTGATCAATCTATTCGTATTGAAGTATTTGGAGACTTACATGAATTTGGTGCATTGGGCAAAACCGTTACGCTAAGTGAAGCTAAACAGGCTGTTTAATTAACTTTTTTCTTTGTTCGAAAAGGGAACAGACTTCGAACAAAAAAATACCCTGAACTAAATACAGTTCGCTAATCCGATATAAAAAATGTTTGACGATGTAAATCTTTGGCTGAAAACCAATATTTCCCAGCATTAATAATATATTATAATTATTTAAAAATACCTGCTTTTAAGAAAAGCAGGTATTTTTTTAATTTAATACTGCTGCATCTAAACAAAAAAATTGATTTTAAAGTAATAATTTTAAGATAGTTTAAGAGTAATTACTACTTTAAATGGCAAACCACATACCTAATAGTGCAGCTGCAACTATCTGACTTGACTACAATATCTTCCAACTTGACTACATGGAACAAAAAACAACTTACGACTTTTGTACTTCATTATAAAAGAATAAAAATGAAAAAACTTATTGAAAAAGTTGTTGTAATTACTGGAGCAAGCAGTGGAATAGGAAAAGCAATTGCATTAAAACTTGCTGAACATGGAGCAAAAGTTGTCCTGGGTGCCCGTAACAAGGATAAACTTGCAGAACTAGCTGATGAAATAGAAAAAACAGCTGGAGAAGTGAAATATGTTGTTATCGATGTTAAGAAAAAAGAAGATTTAGATGTTTTAATTCATACAGCAGTTAGTTTTTACGGTAGATTGGACGTGCTTATAAACAATGCCGGCATGAGTGAACTTAGCAGAATTGATGATTTAGATATTGATGGCTGGGAAGAAATGATTGATGTAAATATTAAAGGTGTTCTCTATGGAATAGCTGCTGCAATTCCTGTTTTTAAGCAGCAAAAATCTGGACATATTATCAATATAATCTCGACATCGGGAATAAAAATTGTACCCATGCAAGGCGTTTATGCAGGAACGAAAAATGCGGTGCGTACTATAACAGAAGCATTTAGACAAGAGTCAAATGGAGAAATACGTATTACAGGAATTTCTCCCGGATTTGTAAAAACAGATTTTGCAGAAAATATTAAAAATGATGTGATGAAATCTGTTATTAAAGAGAATATGGAAAAAATGGCCATCAGCCCAAATGCTGTTGCTAATGCTGTACTTTATGCAATTGAGCAGCCTGCCGATGTTGAAATAGGAGATATAGTTATCCGCCCGGCAGTACAGAATTAAATTTGCCTGTCGCATACAAAATTAAGTTGTACATTTATGGTTAAGATGAAACACGATAACTCAAATATGCTGGCTTTTTCAAGTATTTCTCAATTGATGCAGTATCTTGAACAACCCTCTCCAAAACATCCACTTATAGTTCTGGTAAATTATGATGAAGCGGCAGCAACTGTGTTTGAAAAAAACCAAAAGATTTGTATTGATTTTTATAAAATTTCATTTAAAACCAATTTTAAAGGACGTGTAAAATATGGACAAGGATATTATGATTTTGAGGAAGGCGGTTTAGCTTTTTTAAAACCAAAACAAGTTGTATTTTCTTCAGATAATCCAGACAGCTATCAAGGTTATTCACTCTACTTTCACCCTGACTTCATAAGAAATTACCCTTTAGGAAGTTCTATAACACAATATGGCTTTTTTTCTTACGCTGTTTCAGAAGGATTGTTTTTATCTGCAAAAGAAAAGGAAATAATCCGAAATTTATTTGATACAATAGGCACTGAATTAGAAAACAATATCGATCATTTTAGTCAGGATGTTCTGGTTTCGCAAATAGAATTGTTACTGAATTATAGTAATCGTTTTTACAATCGCCAATTTATTACCCGAAAAACGCTAAACCATGACATCATAACTGCATTAGACCATTTATTAGAGGTATATTTTACAAAAAATATCACTTCAGAACAGGGTTTACCATCTGTAGAATACTTCAGTACTCAGTTAAATTTATCGCCGCGTTACTTAAGTGATCTTTTAGGTTCAGTTACAGGTCAAAATACGCAGCAATATATTCAGGACAAACTAATTAATCAGTCTAAAGACCTACTTAGTTCCACTTCATTATCTGTAGCGGAGATTGCCTACAAATTAGGATTTGAACATCCACAATCTTTCAATAAACTTTTTAAAACCAAAACGAATCAATCTCCTTTGCAATATAGGGAATCTTTTAACTGATCAATTGTATTATAAATATGCCTAGGGAATAGATATAATACAAAAATCAAACGCTATTTTGACCGGGATTTACATCCTTCTTTTTTACTTCTTTTGATTATAAAATTTAAACCGTTTGATGTTTTAATCTCTATTTTGTAAGTAGTAACTAGTCCGTTATTTTTGTAAACTTCGATTCTAATCTTGAAAAATCAAATCAATTACAGCATAAATTCCAGTTCTTTTTAAATCATTTATAAAATGACTTATAACTTGTATCGCAGAGGTCACAAAAAAATCCCATTTCTAACGAAACGGGATTTTTTTATGCTTCTTTTTTCTTCTACTTCAAATCAATATCAACCTTATCAATTATTCCTGTAAACTTAAATGGAAGTTTATAGGATTTTGCAACCGGAGATCCTGTATCTTCTCCAATTCCGAAAGTATCGATTCCAAAACGAGCCGCGACGGTTTTATCGATTCTGCCTTCTCCGACTAACTTATCGTTAATATAAAGTTTTCCGGTTCCGCCTTTTCCGGTTCCCCCTCCATCATAAGCAAAATCAAATCTGACCGTACTTTTTCCCAATGGCAATGATTCTTTCGAAGTAATCACGTAACGGTTATCATCAAAATAATTATAATGATACACCAGTTTTCCGTTCTGTACATAAAAAACAAATCCTGCTGAACTTCCACCAGAAGCCACAATAACACCGCTGTCTGATTTTGATTTTAGTTCAATTTCAGCCGTAATACTGTGCGATTTATTTTTAGTATTCGGAGAAGCTGTTTCTGCCAGTCTGATTGCCCCTGAATAAAAAGTAAAATGCTTACGTTTAGGATCAGACGGAGTAGGTTTCGGCGAAATCAATCTGCCTGTTCCTCTGTCATCTAACGGATAGACATTATATTTCTTTGCTTCTTCCTCAAAAATTGCCTTTAATTCTTTCAATTTTTCAGGATTTTTCTTTGCTAAATCAACAGATTCACTGTAATCTTCATCAATATTATAAAGTTCCCATTTGTCTTTATCCCAATTTCCAGGTGCAAAGTCCTGTTTCCAGGGAAAAGTATGCTGGGCAGCAGCAACCCAGCCATTATCATAAATGGCTCTGTTGCTAAAAATCTCAAAATATTGTCTGGTTCTAACAGGTTTAGCGTTTTTATCTGCAAAAGTCGATAAGAAAGAAACACCATCCATAGGTTTTTGCTCTACGCCATCAACGGTTTTTGGAGCCGGAAGATGAGAAGCCTCTAAAATTGTAGGAAGCACATCTATTAAATGAACAAACTGACTGCGCATCCCGCCTTTATCTTTAATTACTTTTGGCCAGCTTACAACCATTGGGTTTCGGCTTCCGCCAAAGTGAGAAGCTACTTGTTTTACCCATTGAAAAGGCGCATTTCCTGCCCACGCCCATCCTACAGGATAATGCGGTTCTGTATCAGGATCACCAATTTGATCTAAATGTTTTAAGTTATCAGCCAAAGGTGTTGCTATACCGCTCAATGCTTTTATCTCATTTACCGTTCCTTCCATTCCTCCTTCTGAACTTGCTCCGTTGTCCCCTACTATATAAAATATCAACGTATTATCGGCATCCGGAAGTTTATTAATAGCTTCTAAAAGCCTTCCTGTTTCATGATCCGCAAACGAAAGATATCCGGCATAATTTTCCATTAAACGTGCAAATAATTTTTTCTGATCTTCCGAAAGTTTGTCCCAAGGCGTAACCCAGTCCGGTCTTGGAGTAAGTTTTGTTCCTGGCGGAATAATTCCCATTTTCAACTGGCGCTCGTAAGTCTCTTGTCTTACAACATCCCAGCCTTTGTCAAATTGACCTCTAAATTTTTCGCGCCATTCTTTTGGTGCATGATGCGGAGCGTGTGCAGCACCGGGAGCAAAATACATCATGACTGGCTTTTGAGGTGCAACCGATTTACTGTATTGCAGCCAGTTAATTGCTCTATCTGTCATATCCGTCATAAAATGATAACCTTGTTCAGGAGATTTATCCGGCTCAACCGCTTTTGTGTTTTCAAAAAGAACCGGGTAATACTGATGTGTTTCTCCTGCATTAAATCCATAAAAATAATCAAATCCTAAACCCGTAGGCCAGCGGTCAAAAGGACCAGCCACTGAAGTCTCCCAATCTGGTGTATTATGATTTTTTCCAAACCAACTCGTACTATACCCATTTCCTTTTAAAATTCTGCCTGATGTTGCAGTAGTTTTTGGAATCATGCAATTATAACTCGGATACCCAGTCGCCCATTCCGCCAAAAAGCCTGAACCAGCATTGTGATGATTTCTTCCTGTCAATAACGCAGCTCTGGAAGGCCCACAAATCGAAGTAGTATGAAATCTATTGTATTTTAAGCCATTAGCCGCAAGCTTATCCAATTCTGGAGTAGGAACTGGTCCGCCAAAAGTACTTACTTGTCCAAAACCAACATCATCTAAAAGTATGATTATCACATTTGGCGCTCCTTGCGGAGGTGTAACAAGTTTTGGCCATTCTTCTTTTGAATCTTTATAAGTTTCTCCAATTTTACCGCCAAAAGGAGGTTCTGGAATTGGCAATGTAGTCCGGTCTAATTCTCCAGAATCTGTTTTTTCTGTTACGGAATCCGTTTTCTGAGATTGATTACAGCTGAAAAAAAATACAGCCAAAATCAAAAGCAGTTTTGGGTAAGTAAAGTGTTTCATATTTCTAAATTTTGTGACAACACTAATTTACAAACATGGCAATTACAAAAAATTTTATAAATGTTGCAAATTATAATCTGCAACAAACTTTTTTTAAACTATAGTTAAGTCATCCTTAAACTAAAATCACAAATTCTTATATTATCTTATAAATTCACTTGCAAATAGGCTAATTTCTTCAAATCTTCCCAAAAATGGTTTGTATGAACTTTTCATAATATCGTTTTTAAATTTAGATTACGGATATTTTTCTATCTTTGAAATTCAGGATTTTTATCCGAATGGCTTTACATTTGGGCCTTTAGAAAATTGATATTCATTATGGAACAGAAAATACATCAGGGAAGAAACGTAAAACGATTCAGAGAAATGCTTGGAGTCAAACAAGATGCATTGGCTTTTGATTTGGGAAATGACTGGAATCAGAAGAAAATTTCTATACTGGAGCAGAAAGATATTATTGAAGATGGTCTGTTGAAACAAATTTCGGCAGTATTAAGAATCCCTGTTGAAGCTTTTCAAAATTTTGATGAAGAGCAAGCAGTTAATATTATTTCTAATACATTTGGAGAACACGCCTTTACTAATTCATTTAATGGAACACTTAATATCCATCCAATTGACAAATTGATTCAACTTCACGAAGAAAAAATTGTGCTATACGAGCGAATGTTGAAAGAAAAAGAGGAAATGATGGCAAGACTTGAAAAATTACTTGATAAATAATCTATATTTAAAGATATAATAATTCAAAAAAAGAGACTAGAAAGTCTCTTTTTTTTGATAGTATTTACCCGTGCTGGCGCGAGTGCAATGTCATTAAGTTAAGCTTTTTTGAACTATAATTTTTATAAAAACGCAAAGTCGCGAAATGACAAAACCTTTGCGATTTCGCGACTTTGCGTGAGATTTATGCGATATAGTATTAAAAATATTTTTCCTTAACTTAATGACATTGCGCGCTAGCGAGCAAATTCAGAAAACATTCAGACAACTTTAACCAAAAACCAAATCATTAATAAACAAATGAACCAAAGAGAAACTGATTTAATTACAATAAAAAAATTTATAGCCGAGAAAGACGGTGATGGATTTTTTAATAGCAAAATTTCTTTTATTCACGTCTATGAAGACGATGAAGAAATTCTTTTACTTCTTTGTCAAATCTTCGAATCTGACTGGCATAAAGATCATGAATATATGGCGAGGGATTTTCAGGAAATTTCAAATCCTCTTACGGCAGAATCTTTATTTAAAGTAGCATTTTCTGATTTTGAATACCTTAGATGGAATGAATACTTTCCTTTGCAAAGAAAATGTACTTGGGCACTTGCCGACATTGGTACTAATGAAGCTAAAAAATATTTAGAACAAATAGAAGAACAAGCCAATGAAACAATAGCTAAATACGCCATCAAAAGACTAGACTTATGGGATTTTGAATTCAGAAGAAAAGTTTCTGTCTTAGGAGAATCAAGCTATAAAGGTTTTGCGATAGCGCTTGAAAGTTATTCGGAAAGGCTAAAAGAATTACCCCAAAATGGACAAAATATCATAGGATATCTAATGAAAAACCTTCATACTATTGATACTCCGCCATATAATTATATAGCAAAGGAATATATTGTATTATATCTTGTTAATGAAAAAAGTACAGCTGCTTCTATTATAGAAAGCCAAGATCGTGAGAAACCTGATTATAGTAGTTTGAAAGCAAATTCATTACAACAAAGTTTTCTATCAATAATACACAATTACAACTCGAGAGAAAAAGAAAATCAAGAAAGTGTATTGGCTATTTGGATAAAAAAAGAGGTCTTTAAAGAGATTTTACAAAAAGTAACACCAAATTGGAATCCCGATTATGATTATTTTGGAAAAGAACTCGAAAGGCAAACCATACAACTTGATTTAAAGGAAGAAGATTTTGAGAAATTGATAAAAGAAAATATTGAATTTGTATTCGACATTTCTGATTTTATTAAAGAACAAAAACAATATATCAGCCAAAATCAGATCGATAAACTAATGCTTCCAAAAGAAAGGATAGTTGATTTTGAAACACCCGAACTCATCGATGAGAGATGGATGTAAACAACTTTAACCTCACAAAAACAGAACATAACTAAATTATTTAGTGACAAAACGCAAAAGCTTCGGAGAAATCCGGAGCTTTTTTTTGCTCATAATCTTACTGATTTCAAGGAATCACAAATCGAACACAACTAACTAACAACCAATATCTTAAATAAATCAAAAAAGGGGAATTTTCCCCTTTTCTGGTACACTTACATTTATCTAATTTAGTCAAATCTTAAAAGCCCTGTTAATCACAAGTTTAAAGCACAGTCAGAAGCCCCAATTCTAATTACACTCTGCGCCTCTTATTCCTTTCCATACATTTCAATTAGTATTTATAATAAATTTTATCCAAAGATGATTTTTGAAGTAATACAAATAATTTCAGAACAAGTAAACAACTATCTCGAAGAAATTGGGTTAGAGAAATCTATTGTCCCTGAAAATATTGCTTTTTTAGAATCTCAAAAAGACGATACAGGCGAAGTATTAAAAGATGGCGTGGCACTTACCGTAATCAATTTAGCCGAAGAAGCTACTTTAAAAAACTTCCCAAATCATAGTACTGAAAATACTAAAACAATTTACAAAAACAGTGTCATCAATTTAAATCTCTATATCCTTTTTAGTGCAAATAGAGATAAATACGTCAATTCTCTTAAGGATATTTCGAAAATTATTGAGTTTTTTCAGGGGAAAAAGCTTTTTACTCAAGCCAATACCATCTTTAACAGAAACAGCAGCGCAATGAGCAATGTAGACAACTTTAGATTTACGGTTGAGCTCTACACTCCCACTTTTGAAGAATTAAATTATATCTGGGGAACATTGGGTGGAAAACAGCTTCCATCGGCTTTATATAAAGTGAGCATGATACAAATTGAGCGCAATATTACCCAGGCAGAAGGACAGCTTATTGGTGAATTTTCAGGTGTAACCAAAAGAAAAGAATAGTCATGAGTTATTCTAGTACATACGGATTGTTATTTGAAGTAACGCTTCTTCACAATTATTTTTTGAATAATGGAGAAAAAACTTTTGCAAGCATGCCTCCTGCTGATCAGGAAAAAATGCTTCAGCAATTTAATACAGACGCATTTTCGACAATAACACCAACTTTGGAAACCAATTCTGTACTCAAAAACTACAAAATGGTATTCAAAAAAACTAAAACAGGTTTCAGTATATACATCAAAGTCAAAGAAGCAAATGCATTCGACCCATTTATAGAAGTCCCTGTTGATTTGAACTTGAATTTTTTAATCAAAATTAATGACTATCAATTTGAAAATTATACTAATCTTGATTTTGCTCCTACTCAGGTATATCTTTTCAGTAATGTAAAACCATTAACTGAACCGGTTTCGTTTAAATATCTTCCAAAAATAAATGACAACAAACTTATTTCAAATGCCTATTTAGTATCTGAAAAAACTACTGTCAATTTAATTTCTACACTTCAGCCATCAGAACAGCAAGGTGTTTTTGGGCTTATTTCATTAACCGCAAAAGGCGACAATATTTTGGGGAATATTGTAGACGAATTTGGAAAATTGATAAGTCCAAATTTTAAAATTCATTTTGATAATCGAAAAACACTTTGGAAATATATCAACCGTAAAGCAGGAACCATAATCGAAACCAAAACCGTAAAACCACTAACACGCTCCGGTTTTGTAGAAATTGACCCGCTTAATGACTTTGATCCTTCAGAACCGGCAGAAAGTCAATACCCAAATCCATCTGTAAAATCAATACTAAAAATCGATAGTGATTACTATTCAGAAATATTTATTTAATAATTAAAAAACAATTCAATTATGGCAACAACTTACAAAACGCCTGGAGTATATGTTGAGGAAATCGTAAAGTTTCCCCCTTCTGTTGCCCAGGTAGAGACAGCGATTCCTGCTTTTATTGGCTATACAGAAAAAGCCACTAACAAGATTAATGGAGATTTGAAATTGAAACCAACAAGAATAACATCTCTTTTGGAGTACGAACGTTTTTTTGGCTTTGCAAAACCAGAGACAACAATTAGTGTTACCATTAATGATATAGTTGATAATGGCACGACAGCAAGAACTGTTATTGTAAATCAACCATCGAGCAGACAGCCTTTTTTGATGTATTATTCGCTGCAATTGTTTTTTGCAAATGGCGGTGGTCCATGTTACATTATATCAGTTGGCCGTTATGGCGATGATTTGGATGACGCTGACGCAAAAGTAACCTCTATAAATGATAGTTCACAATTAAAAAAAGGTTTGCTTGAACTAGAAAAAATGGATGAACCTACACTTATCCTTTTTCCGGATGCTACTCAAGTAACCGGTATCAATACAACTGATTTTTATGGCTTGTATAATGATGCCTTAAACCAATGTAGAAATCTGCAGGATCGTTTTACAATAATTGACACGCTTAGCTATGATGCTACCAGCCCAACAGATACAAACGTTGACGACTTGAGAGGAGTTATTAGTTCAGAGAAAGATACTTTAAAATATGGAGCTGCTTATTATCCGCATTTAGAGACTATTCTGGATTACAGATACAATGCAAGCGAAATTATGATTAAGCATTTTACCTCGCCTACGCCTAATGCAATGTCAACTGTATTGAGCGATTTATCAGGTTCAAAAAATGCAATTGTACCATTAATCAACAAATTAAAAACAGTTCCGGGAACAAATGATAATCTAACCGGAAGTATAGCCGACGTTTTGAAGTTTATTGAATCAACAAACGGCTTTAGTAATGCAGCAGCAACTGCAGCGGCAAAAGCAGTTATCACCGGAGGAGGAACACAAGCAGATGCAGATGCCGCAGCTGCAGCCGCAGGAACTTTTACGGTGGCAAAAAACAATGACTTTATACTCTTATTCGAAGCTTTGAATAAAGATCTCGCCAATCTTATAGGAGAAAAAGAAAAAATTAAAAAAGCAGCATTAGCAGCAATAGCTTCTGATGAAGAAGATCAACCAACCAGAGACGCTATTACGGCAGCTTTAAAAACGCTCACTGATCCTTTTGAATTGGACGATAAAATTGAAAGCGTTAAAACCAATTTGGCTGATTTATTAGGAAAAGCAAAAACTGCAAATAACAAAGTAAAAATAACAGCAAATATTAAAGGAGCGCCAGGTGTTCCAACGGTACTATCTGAAATTGCAAAAATCTTGCATTTCACAGCACCGGATTCTATCCTTGACTTGCCTGTAGCTATTACCTTTGATGTTGATCTTTTTGCACCTATTGCAGCTAATATTGATGCAATTACTGCTGCTGTAACACTCGCAAAACCAAATGATACAAATAACGGCGCCATGAATGGTCGTTTTCTGGCAGATATTACAGAGCTTGATAACGTAACCTACAATAAAATACTTTCCGAAATTTCTAATCTTTCTATAACGCTGCCGCCAAGTTCTGCCATAGCAGGAATTTATGCAAGAGTTGATAGTGATCGCGGAGTATGGAAAGCACCGGCAAATGTTAGTTTAAACTATGTCATCACGCCTACGGTAAAAATCACTAATAATATACAAGACGGATTAAATATTGATACCGTTGCAGGAAAATCTATTAATGCTATCAGAACATTTACCGGCAAAGGAACCTTGGTTTGGGGGTCAAGAACCTTAGCTGGTAACGATAGCGAATGGCGTTATGTTCCGGTTCGCCGATTTTTTAATATGGCGGAAGAATCCATTAAAAAAGCAAGCGAACAATTCGTTTTTGAACCTAACGATGCCAATACCTGGATAAGAGTAAGAGCTATGATTGAGAATTTTTTAATTCTTCAATGGAGAGCCGGAGCTTTGGCGGGAGCAAAACCAGAACAAGCATTCTATGTAAGAATCGGACTGGGACAAACCATGTCTGCGGTGGATATTTTAGACGGTAAAATGATAATCGAAATTGGTTTGGCAGTAGTTCGTCCAGCGGAGTTTATCATCCTTCGTTTCTCTCACAAAATGCAGGAATCTTAATTAAATAATCATCATTAAAAAAATATAGATCATGAGTTATCCATTATCAAAGTTTCATTTCTCAGTTGACTGGGGTGGAACAAAAATAGGTTTTACAGAAGTTTCCGGATTAGATGTAGAAACTGAAGTTATTGAATACCGTCAGGGCGCTAGTCCGGAATACAGCAAAATAAAGATGCCGGGCATGCAAAAGTTCTCTAACATTACCATGAAAAGAGGAACTTTTAAAAGCGATAATGAATATTATGCGTGGTGGAATACGGTAAAACTAAACACCATCGAAAGAAGAGATATTACCATCAAATTACTTAACGAGGAACACGAACCGGTGATTACCTGGAAAGTAAAAAATGCATGGCCTACAAAAGTGCAATCAACTGATTTAAAAGCCGATGGAAACGAAGTTGCTATCGAGTCTATAGAATTGGTTCACGAAGGCTTATCTATTCAAAATGACTAATCATGGCTAATTATTATCCACCCGTAGGTTTTCATTTTCTGGTTGAATTTGATCAACTGGGAACAAAAGAAAAAGACCATCAATTTCAATCGGTATCAGGACTTTCTGTAGATCTTGAAACGGAAGAATTTGTCGAGGGTGGAGAAAACAGATTCAAACACAAAGTCCCTGTAAAGACCAAATATCCAAATTTGGTTCTCAAAAGAGGGATCCTTATTGATTCTGACGTGATAGAATGGTGCCGAAAAGCAATAGAAAATTTCGAATTTAAGCCTGTTGATTTAACGGTAAAACTCTTGGATCAGGACCACAAACCTTTAATGCACTGGAAAGTTGTACATGCCTATCCAGTAAAATGGGCAGTTGAAGATTTTAGCGCTTTAGAAAGCAAAATTGTTATTGAAAGCTTTGAGCTTACTTATAATTATTTCACTCTTCATAAAAAATAATTTACCATGCCAATTGAAATCAAAGAGCTTCACATTAAAATAAACGTGAGCGAAAATTCAAATTCGGGTGCAAAACCAGCTTCTTCTTCTTCATCCAGTAATGAAAAAGATAATGTGGCTGAGTGTGTCGAGCAAGTAATGAAGATTATCGAACGTAAAAAAGAACGCTGATTATGACAACGACTAATGGTGAATTAAAAAAACTGAAGATCATTGCTTACAGCGATCCTCAATTCAACAATCCCGTTTCGGGGACTGAAGAGTTTATTACTTTGATGAATCCTGAAAAATATACTTTTCATTACAAGATAGAGCAAGATACAACCCAAGCCGCCGGAACGAGCAGTCCTGCGCCAAGATTTACAGCGATTGCTCCGGAGGAATTAGAATTGGATTTTGTTTTTGATCGAACAGGCGTTATTGCCGGAAAAGAAAGTACCGAAAATGGTGTTATTGACGACATTGAGCATTTTAGAAAAGTAATTTTAGAATATAATGGTACAGAACACAAACCAAATTACTTGAAAATTGCTTGGGGAAGTCTGATATTCAAAGGATCTCTCACAGAAATGACCATTGAGTATAAACTTTTCAGACCAGACGGAACGCCAATTAGAGCTATTGCAAAAGGGAAATTTAAAGGAGTTGTTGAAGATGAGTTAAGAGCAAAACAGCAAAACAACCAATCTCCTGATTTAACACATACCAGAACTGTAAAAGCTGGCGATACGCTTCCGCTAATGTCTTTTAATATCTACGGCGATTCAAAATATTATCTCGAAGTAGCCCGAGCCAACAAGATTATCAATTTCAGAAAGCTAAAAATTGGTCAAAAAATATTCTTCCCTCCTCTTCAAAAACAACAATAGATGAACAATAGCGGCGTCATACAAACCAGTAAAAGTGCAGATTTAGTAACGCACAAATTGCTCATTGAGGGAACTGAGCTGTCTGGTATTTATCAGGTTATGAGCATTGTAGTTCATAATGAAGTGAATAGAATACCGATGGCGCAAATTATTTTGACTGATGGAGATGCTTCTGCAAGAGATTTTAAATTAAGTAACGAAGATTTGCTTGTTCCGGGGAAAAAAATTGAAATAAAAGCCGGCTATCACAGTGACGAAGAAACTATTTATAAAGGAATAGTTGTAAAACATTCGATAAAAATAAAAGACAAATCATCGTTGTTAATTGTGGAATGCAAAGACGAAGCCGTAAAAATGACTATTGGCAGAAAAAGCAAATATTTTTATGACGTAAAAGACAGTGATGCTTTTGAAGACATTATAGGCACTTACGGATTACAAAAAGAAGTTGAAAGCACTAATTATAGTCACAAAGAGTTAGTGCAATACAATACTTCCGATTGGGATTTTATAGTTTCTCGTGCGCAAGCCAATGGAAAATTATGTTTTGTTGAAAATGGCAAAATCACGATTAAAAAACCAGATTTGACTTCTGAAGCAGTTGAAACAGTTGCTTTTGGTGCCAGTATGCTTGATTTTGATGCCGAAATTGATGCTCGAAATCAGTTTGCCAAAGTTTCCTCTTACAGTTGGAATGCATCCAATCAGGAATTATTAGAAATTGAAGCCAAAGATCCCAGTGTAAGTCTAAACGGAAATTTATCTCCTTCGGATTTATCCGATGTTGGAAAGTTAGAAAACTTAGAGTTGCGTCACGGCGGTCATGTTACCGATACCGAATTACAGGATTGGGCGGATGCAAAATTATTATTTCAACAACTGTCAAAAGTTCGCGGAACAGTAAAATTTCAAGGCATTCCCGCAGTAAAACCCAACACGATTATTATGCTTGAAGGCGTTGGAGATCGTTTTAATGGCAAAGCATACATTACAGGAGTTTTCCACGAAATCGCAAGCGGTAATTGGACTGTAAACGCACAATTTGGATTAAATCCTGAATGGTTTTCTGAAACTTATGATGTCAATACGCCATCGGCTTCAGGAATAATTCCATCCATAAAAGGATTGCATATTGGTATTGTAACACAACTTCAGGACGATCCCGACGGCGAAGACAGAATTTTGGTCAAAATACCAATTATCAATAACGAAGAGCAAGGTATTTGGTGCAGAGTTGCGGCTCTGGATGCAGGTGACAACAGAGGTACTTTTTTTATGCCCGAAATTGAAGACGAAGTAATTATTGGCTTTATTAACGAAGATCCCAATGATGCGATTGTAGTAGGAATGCTTCACAGCAGTGCAAAACCTGCTCCGCTCAAAGCATCTGACGATAACCATCAAAAAGGAATTTTTACAAGAAGCGAAATGAAAGTGCTTTTTGATGATGATAAAAAATCGATCGCCATTGAAACTCCCGCAGGCAAAAAAATAACACTCGACGAAGACAAAGGATCAATAGTTATTGAAGACGAAAATTCGAACATCATTACAATCGACAGCGCGGGAATAAAGATGGAAAGTGCCGGCGATATTTCGATAAAGGCAACTGGCGATGTAAAAATTGAAGGTACAAATGTAAATCTAAAAGCAACCGCCCAATTTAAAGCCGAAGGCAATGCCGGCGCAGAAATGTCATCAGCAGCTGTGGCGATCGTTAAAGGCAGTATTGTTCAGATAAATTAGTTTGTTCCTTCGATTACTTTCAGTTCTAAAAATCTTAATCAAAGACCAACAACCAACAACAAACAATAAATCATGGGAGCACCAGCCGCAAGAATCAACGATATGCATGTTTGCCCAATGGTAACAGGAACTGTACCTCATGTAGGCGGACCAATATTACCACCAGGCTCTCCTACAGTACTGATAGGCGGTCAACCGGCAGCATGTCTGGGAGATATGATCGTTTGCACCGGACCACCGGATAGTATTATAGCGGGGTCAAGTACCGTGCTTATTGGAGGAAAATCAGCCGCAAGAATGGGAGATTCCACTGCGCATGGCGGAACAATTGTAATAGGATGTCCAACCGTTTTAATAGGCTAATTATGGAAAATAAAGAAGCTTTTTTAGGTACTGGATGGAGTTTTCCGCCAGAGTTTAAGAAAAATAATAAAGCAGTCGTAATGACCTCTGATGAGGCAGATATTAAAAGCAGTTTAGAGATATTGCTTTCTACCAAAATCGGCGAGCGTATTATGCTGCCCAGATATGGCTGTAATATGGACGAATTACTTTTTGAATCATTAGACAGAACACTAAAAACCTATGTTTCAGAACTAATAAAAACGGCCATTTTATATTATGAACCACGAATTGATGTTGATAAAATTGACATAACACAAAGCGATGATTTAGAAGGAGAGTTACTGGTCATAATCGATTACAGAATAAGAACTACAAACTCAAGAAGCAATCTTGTTTATCCGTTTTATAAAGGAGAAGGCACTAATATTTAAAAGTTTATAAGCTATGAATACCGACGGCAGCCAAATAGACAATGTTATTTTTAAAAGAAATGGAGTCAATCAGGAAGAACGCTTTAGTGACGCATTAGAGCCTGGAAACCTGAAACTTCATGACTTTACTATTGAAGACTGGCTGTTGTTTGCTTATAATTTTGCAAAACAAGTCAACTTTTTCGACACGAATAACGATAAAAAACCAGAAGGAGATTGGCAGGAATTTTTTAGCTATTTTGGTTTTTCAAAAGATAATCTTCCCGATGGTATCTATAAAAGAACAGATAAAAAATATGATGATTTAAAAGAAGGCATTACCAAAACACTATCAAATGCCAATATCAATCAAGACCTTACTCCTCACCTTACCTTGTTTGTGTGTTTCCTGAAATTATTGGAATTATCCCAAAACAAACTTAATGGTATTACAAAAAAGCATTTAGATTTCTTTTATAAAGACATACTTCAAATCGAAAAACTTCCTGCACAAGCAGATAAGGTTAGTATCATTTTTGAATTGGCAAAAAAAATCGCCGAAGAAAAAATCGCCGTAAATACAGAACTTGACGCAGGAAAAGATCCTGATGGCAAAAAATTAATATACAAAACCACAGAAGAATTTATTGCCAATAAAGCCAATATAGCGTACCTAAAAAGCGTGTATAATGATGTTGAATTGGGTCAAATAAAATACAGCGACGTTGCAAATTCGCTTGACGGAAAAGGTGAACCCTTAAAAGAAGACGCTAAATATTGGTTTCCTTTTGGATATACATCCAAAGAAAAAAAATACCCAAAATTGGACGATGCCAAATTAGGTTTTGCAATAGCTTCAGAATTATTTAATCTTAAGGAAGGTGATAGAAATATTGCTATCACAATTACTTTCGTTGATAATCTATTTTTTCATAAACCTATTACTGTAGACGATCTTCTAGAAAACATCAGTATTTTGTATAGTGGAAAAAAAGCATGGATTGGAAATTTTAAACTTAGCAAAAGCACTCTTTTTAAAACTGGAAGTCTATCTTCCGGCATTGGCGGTAAACAATTAACATTGGTTTTTGAGATACCAAAAGATGATCCGGCAATTGTTGGTTATGACCAGAAAGTTTTAAGCGAATTTTTCTCAACAGAACTTCCTGTAATTCGATTTTTAATCCATACGCAAGATCCAAAAGGACACAATCTTTTTAGAACTTTAGTGACAAACACAATAGACCGCATTAACGTAAAAGTTGACGTTAAGGATGTGAAATCTCTATTGTTAGAAAGTGATAATGGTTTGCTTAATGCTGCAAAACCCTTTTATCCTTTTACAACCCAACCCGAAAAAAACAGTTCCTTTATAATAAACTATCCTGAAATTTTTTCTAAAAAATGGACAGATGCCGATATTCATATCAAGTGGAAAAACACTCCATTATCTTTTGAAACTCATTATGCTTCTTACAAAGAAAGTTTTCTTGAAACTATAAGTAAACAAAGTTTTATTGATGCAATTTTCAGCGACGATAGCAGTGAAGCCAAAATGAATGCCAATCAACCTGAAAATGGAATCGCAAAAAGAACCGCTCCGGAACCAAGAAACGTTCCAGAGCCAAGAAACATTCCAGAACCAAGAACTACTGCAGAACCAACAACTACTGCAGGAACTACCGATCCACTTCCAACAAGCCCAAATGATCCAATTGTTACAGAAGGCTATTTTAAAGCAACATTATCTGTTTTAAATAAAGAAGTTTGGGAGGATCAGAATAAAACTGTCAATTTATTTGATGGTCCTAATGATGATAAATTATATGAATCTAACATCAATGTAAAAGGAAACACGTATGACATTGACAAAAGCGGCCCGATACGATTGACATTAAACCATTCGTTTTTACATTCTTTATTTCCAAAAATATATACGCTGGCAATATTGAATATGACTACAAAGCCAACAACGCCTATTCCAAATGAGCCTTACACGCCAGTTGTAGAAAGCATAAGTCTGAATTATTCTGCTGAGGAAACTATTGATTTTGAACACTACGAGTCTAACCGAATAAAATTGTTTCATGAAGCTCCTTTTGGTCAGCGCGAAGAACATTCGTATTTGAAACAACAAGCCATCAATAAAGAAATTTTAGATGCAGAAAAGCCAATTACCAATTGTTTGGTTCCGGATTATTGCAACGGAGGAGAATTTTATATAGGACTTAACGATGCCGAAATATCACAGCAAATTTCATTATTATTTCAAATATTAGAAGGAAGCGAAAATATCAGCGTTGACACTTTTAAAGGAAAAGAAAAAGTATCATGGTACATATTATGCGATAATTATTGGAAAAATCTTGATAAGGATATTTTGGGAAATGGTATCGATAACTTTTTAAAATCGGGAATCGTAAAATTTAATATTCCAAAACAGGCATCTAATGACAATACGTTATTTCCCGCCAATACAATTTGGGTAAAAGCAAAAATGCACAAAGATTATGATGCTGTTTGCAAAGTTATCGATGTGAAAACTCAGGTTGTTACCGCAGAATTCTTTGATAATAACAATAATTTATCTCATTTAGACAGCACATTACCCGCCAAAACTATCTCTAAATTAATTACCAGAGTTCCGCAAATTAAAAGCATTGACCAGCCTTTTAATTCATTTTCCGGAAAACCATTGGAGTCAGATCCCTCCTATTATCTCCGCGTAAGCGAACGTTTGCGACACAAAAACAGAGCAATAACACTTTGGGATTATGAACATCTGATTTTACAGGAATTTCCAAGTGTTTTTAGAGTAAAATGCCTTAACCACACTTTTATTTCGGGTACAAGTACCTCGTTTTTATCTCCGGGAAATGTAACACTTGTAGTAATTCCGGATATCGTGGACAAAAATGTATTCGATATTTACGAACCAAGAGTAAGCACAGCAACATTGAACAGCATAGAAAATTTTATCAATTCTAAAAATTCGATGCAAGTGTCTGCAAAAGTAATTAATCCTGATTACGAGAAAGTTATCATAAAACTGGACGTGAAGTTTTATCCACAATACGATGAGAATTTTTATAAAAAACAGCTCAACGAAGATCTTATAAAATTTTTATCGCCTTGGGCATTTGATACTTCTAAGCAAATCATATTTGGAGTTGAGTTACAACGAAGTATTGTTATAGAATATATCGAAAATTTACATTACGTAGATTTTTTATCTCAGCTTGAAATGGCAATATATATCGATAAAAAAACAAATAAGGATAAACCTCAAACATTAGACGATACAACAGATAATGTGAACAATGTAAAGTTTTTAGACTTTTTAACGACACTTTCCCCATCAAGTCCAAAAAACATTTTAGTCTCTGTTAAAAACCACATTATCGGTACCAACATAATAACTTGTAAAAAAACAACCCCAGAAGAACCTGAAAAATGTCAATACTAAACCAACATATCACCATTCCTAAAAAATCAGCAACAGATGACGATTTGGATTTCTTTTATTTGAGAAAAAAAGGAATCGAATATATAGAGTCTTTTGGCAGTAAATTCTGGACTGATTTTAACGAGCATGATCCGGGTATTACGATGCTGGAAATGCTTTGCTACGCTATTTCGGATCTTGGAATGAGACTCGATCTTCCTATCGAAAATATATTAGAATCTGATGACAGTAATAAAGGCATTCCTAAACAGTTTTTTAAAGCTTCAGAAGTGTTGTCATCAAGTCCTGTCACGCAAAATGATTACCGAAAACTATTTATAGACATAGATGGAGTTAGAAACTGCTGGCTTGCAAAACATAAAAAAACAGTCTATGTAGATTGCCAAAAAGATAAGCTTTCTTATGATTTAAAGGATTATCAAAATCTGCCCGACAATTTGAGAAAATCTTTTGAAATCAATGGTTTATACGATCTTTATGTGGATTTTGTAAGTTCAAAACCTGCAGATATAGAGATCGTTAAAGAAAATATTAGAAAGCAATATCATGCAAACAGAAACCTTTGTGAAGATCTTGTTGACATAAAAAAAGTAGTAGACTACCAAATAAAAATATGTGCAGATATTGAAGTAGATACAGAAGCAGATGAAGAATTAGTTCATGCAAATGTAATGTATGCTCTGGAAAGTTACTTATCGACAACGGTCAACTTTTATTCGCTAAAGCAAATGATTGACAAAGGATATTCGACTTTGGAAATTTTTGACGGTCCATCTTTAGCACATGGTTTTATTGATACTAAAGAATTGCTTATCGCCGATTTGAGAAACGAAGTACGCCTTTCAGATATCATGAGAATAATAATGTCAGTCCCAGATGTATTGTTAATTAAAGATATTTCTCTTGGGAATTGTGGCGGTGATGACTTGGAAAACAAATGGCTTATCTGTCTTGCACCTTACGAAAAACCTGTTATTTGTCCTAAAAGCGTCTTCAATTATAACAAAGGATTATTGCCCTTAAATATCAATTTGGCTCATGTAAAAAAATATTCGGATGACATAAAAGCCGAAAAAGACAAAGCGACAACCAACGCCAGCCAGAATAAAGAATTAGAAATACCAAATGGCGAATATCTAAACACTGATTTTTATACTACCATACAAAATGATTTTCCCGAGACCTATGGTATTGGCGAAGTTGGACTTCCTTCGATAGCATCTGTTGAACGTAAATCTAAAGCAAAACAATTAAAAGGATATCTTTTATTTTTTGATCAGATATTGGGGAGTTATTTTAAACAATTAGGACAAGTTAGCGAATTGCTTTCTGTAAGCGGAAATTTGTCCCGAACTCTTTTTACGCAAGTTGTTAAAGACATTGAAGGCGCGAATGACATTGTGGACGGATATGAAAATTACAACGATGAAACGATTACCGCGCTGCTTTTTGATCAGCAGGACAATAATATCGAACGAAGAAATAAAATTCTAGACCATCTTTTGTCCCGTTTTGCCGAGAATTTTTCGGAATACGTATTTGTAAACAAAACCATTTATGGCAACACCACAGATCAGGTTGTATTGCGAGACAAAGAAAACTTTTTGAAAGATTATAAAGTAGTAAGCAAAGACCGCGGAAATGCCTTCGATTATTACAAACAACCCATTACCAATTTATGGAATACTAATAATGTTTCAGGAGCCGAAAAAAGGATTTCGAGACTCATTGGTATTAGAGATTACAGTCGCAGAAATCTTTCTAATTCGTTTGTCCAAATGTATAATTTTATTGATACAGACAATCAATCGGTTTATAGATGGCGTATTGTAGATAAACATAATGATATTGTACTTTCATCGACAGCAGAATACTTTGATACTTCTGCTGCAAATAAGGAGCTTTATTTTGCTGTATTACAAATCATTCAGACTCGGGAATATAAAATAAAAGAGGCTTTTAAAAACGGAACCGTAACAGATTTATCCATTATCGATAATATTTTAATTCAAAAGTCAGATGCCGGAAAATATTCTTATGACATTATAAACCCGGCAATCACAGGCAAGAAAAACCCAAACCTCATTATTGCCCGCAGATTTGAATACTATACAAATTTACCGGATTTAGAAAAATCGATTCTGGATTTAATTCACTTCATGAAAGAAGATTTTACCGAGGAAGGAATGTTTTTGGTAGAACATATGATGCTTCGTCCGGATGTAAATCTGACTACAGTAAATCCGGATACATTCATGCCAATCTGCGCTGATGAATGCGACAATTGCGAACCAATAGATCCCTACTCCTATCGTGTGAGCGTTGTGTTGCCGGGATATACCTTGCGATTTGCCAATACCGATTTTAGAAATTATATAGAAAAAATAATTAAAGAAGAACTGCCTGCTCATGTTCTCGCAAAAATATGCTGGATTGGTTATAGGGAAAAAGATGTAAAAGATCCCGCAGAAAACCAGCTTGTTCAATTTGAAAAAGTCTATAAAGACTACTTATTTGCCAAAACTAATTTGAATCAAGAGCAGCCGGAACCACAATTAATCAGCTTTATTAAGTCATTAACCACTCTGGACAATGTTTACCCAACCGGAAGATTGTTTGACTGCAGCGATGAAAACGAGCGATTGTCAGATAAAATTATACTAGGAAAAACGAATTTAGGATCACTATAAAAACTATTCCCATGTCAGCAAAACTTTCAACAATAACAACACAATACCGCCGATTCACAAAGAATCAGGTACTTACCGAAGGAAACCTTAATGAGGTAGTAGATTTTTTTGACGATCAGGATCGCCTTTCCCGCATTTACCTGAGTGGCGTTGGTATCGTTTGCGGATTTTATTCTGCTTATAATCCAGATCAACAAACTATTTCAATAACACAAGGAAATGGTATAACGACAGATGGTGATCTTTTTAAATTATATCAGGCGGATGTATTGGGAAACAAAAAAATCGATTTTGATTCCCAAACCTATACGCATTGCAAAATTTATGATAATAAAAAGGCGGCTTACAAACCCTTCTTTTATGATGGGTCAGACAAGCAATTGCCTCTTTTTGAACTCTTGACAAAAGACCAACAAAAAAAGGAGAAGGATCCCAATTTTGCTTTAGCAGAATTTAGCGCAAATACAAAATTTGACTTTAAAGATACTGTGCTTCTTTTGTATCTGGAGTCTTATGAAAAAGAATCTGACCTTTGTGTAAGTCTTTCGTGTGACAATCAGGGATTGGAAATTGTAGGTAATTTTAAAGTTTTAATTGTCAGCAAAGCCGTTGCCGCGCAAATAATGAGTCATGACAGCATGATTGGCAAAATCAATTATGCTAATTTATATTATACATTACCCGACCTAAAATCAAACAGAATTGTACTTAAACCTGATGATTTTGTACATCTTGAAGCCATAAAACAAACTTTTACCAAAGGGATTTTCAAAAATAATGTTGTTAAAAATCTACAGGAAGGTTACAATCAATTACTGAAAGGTTTAAATATGCCAGAGGTTTTAGATGCAATTCAGAAAAAGACAGACGAACTATTTAATTTTGAAGGAGATCCTGTACTTCCTTCCGATTTTCAATACAGATATGATCTGCTGAACGATCTTGTTGATACTTACAACGAAATCAGAGCGCTCTTGCTTGCTATAGACGATAGTTATTGTTCTCCTGATATTAATGCTTTTCCAAAACATTTAATGCTGGGCGAATTAATAAAAACGGAACCTTGTTATGAATTCCGTCATGCTTTTTACAAATCGCCATTGCTTACAGGAGAAAGCCTAAGCGCTTGCAATGACTGTCTTGCAGATGGTGAAGTTCCAGTTAAAGATTCGGATAAAAAGGAGAAAGACGTATCAGCAGATGAAATAAAAATATGCTATGGCGAAGGCACCGCCAGACAAAGAATGTACAGTCTTATTCTGCGAAGTGCGCAATTATTAGAAAACTATAACTCAGCATTTGATTTTATAAAAATTACGCCGTCTTTGCAATTGGGTAAATTGGGTAAAAAAGCAATTCCGTTTTACAATAATGTAAACGATTCGCTTATAAAAGCCTGGGATTTTGATAAAACCATTTTAGGACTAGAAAAAAACAATGTTAGTTACCATGATGATTTATTAGATACTAAAAATCCACTTGAAATTCATCTTGACAGTGATTTCTATAGAATCGAAGGACATCAGGGACGTAATTACAAAGAAGCGCTAAAAGCCATCCAGCAAATAAGACTTGATAACGGTCTTGGATTCAACATAATGATCCTTGCCGTAAATGCAAATGAACTGGATAAAACCATTCAGAATTTCACCAAATATTACCTGAAAAAAAATAATGGTTACGAGCATAAAGCAGGCGTCGTTCCCGGAGGTACTTTTATAATGATTTATCTGGAAGAAAAAGTGCCTTATTATTACTATTACAACAACCGCAGACCATCTTTAACCGGTGATTTTGAAAAATTTGCTGAAGGAATTCCGATTTTAAATCCAATTGTTGCCGATTTTTCAATCCCATATTTATGTTGTGACGAAAACAATATAAGTCTTAGTTTGCCTGTAGATAAAATTTGTTTTGACAGCAACACTCCGCCTCTGCCTTTTAAAATTTCTCCGGCGGGAGGTTTTGTGAAAGCCAATGTTAGATACGATCAAAACGGAGGAATAACAGTAAACGAACTTGGAGCGCTTGTGTTTGATCCAAATTTTGTGAGCAAAGAGTTAATTGGTCAAACCATAACCTTTACAGTTAATAATTTTGATACGGACTGCGCGATAACCATTTTTGAAAAACCGAAATTCGATTTTGTTGCAGTTCCTTTAAGTCCATCAGGAATTAGTGAAACCGAAGTTACTTTTACCATAACCGGAGAAAATATTGCCGGCAATAAATATATCTGGGATTTTGGAGACAAAACCAATCTTGTGGCAGATGATAAAACAGAAATAAAACATACCTACAAGTACAATAGTGAATCACAGAAAAAATTCACATTTGATGTTGTTCTTAATGCAGATAATGGTAATTGTGGTTTTCACATCAGTCATCAAGTAAGCTTTGAAATTGAAGACCCAAAAGTACTGATAAATGGCAAATTAGTGGATAAAATATCCTTTTGCAGAAACGATAAACCGGCGATACTTACCCTTGAACCAAATGTAAAAGGAGCTATTATTTCCGGAGAAGGAGTTCTTCTGATAACAAGAGCAGGAGTTCAGTTTAATCCGGCGAGTGTTTCTCCGGGTACTACAAGCGTAACTATTTTGATAGACGAAAAACCTTCTAATCTTACAATCACGCTTTTAGATCTGCCTACTGCAAGTTTTGCTTTTGTAATAGATCCGGCAGGAAATCTAATCTTAACCAACAACTCTGTAAATGCCGCAACTTACACTTGGCAAATTGATCAGGAAATAATAAGTACGGATAAAAAAGACCCAATAACAAGACAAACTTCTTTATATAAAGATTCTTCTATTTCCGTTGCATTGACTGCCGAAGGCAAATGTGGTTCACTAACCGATGGTCCAAAATTAATCGAGCTTAGAAAAGCACCTCAAGTAAATACATGCCTTGACAATGCTGATTTATTTGTAAAAGAGTCCATTGAAACTACTACCAATTTAAGAGATACTTCGGTTATAAATAAATTCAATAAGGAGACTGTCAATTTCATTTCTGAAACTGAAAACAGATTTATCGATGTTCAAAAAGACCTTGAAAATTACATCAACGGTAAGTCAAATGCTAAATTAACTGAAATCTTCAAACAAGAATATTTCAATTCTATAAATACAGTTGTTACTGCTGCGATTAGATTGCAAAATCTAAATCAGATTGCTGCGGTACAAACACTTATCAAATTAAATACTTCTTTGTTTTATACTATTTTGAGATGTCAGGATCCGGAAACGCTTAAGGCTTCTGAAAAACAAATTTTCCCTACAGGAGTGCTCTTTAATAATTTATTTGAAAATTTTATCGCAATAAAATTCAATGCCGATACCAACGGATCACTGAAAGACTTTTTGTTGAGTATGTTAAAAGTATTCTCAAAAGTCGACATTATACTGAATAATTTAAATAAACAAATAGACGAACTTACAACTAGTGCTAAATTCAAATAAACATATCATCAATAAAGTTTTCCTTGAGATAAATACCAATTCGAAAGAAAAAGGATATTATCTCAAGGACAATATTGATGCGTTTTTGCAACAGGAAATATTCAAGGCTTTAGAAAATTACTTTAATGAATTGGATTCTAAAAATCCTTCGCAAAGCATACAATTAGACAAGCTCAACCTTGATATTGCTATCAATCAAAATTTGGATTTCGAAGATTTTAAAGAACAAATCTTAAACAAAATCACCAAACAAGTCGAAGAAGTTTTTGAAAAAGAAGATTCAAATATAGAAGGTTATAAAGTCATCAAAGCACAGGAAAAAGAAATAGAAAGCTTTTTTTATTTTCTGGAAACAGGCACAAATACTTGGTGGACAAGCCAAAATCAGGATCAAAAAATAGTAGACGAAACTGCATTTGATGATGTCTTAAGTGATGAAAGCTTTCCGCTTAAATGGAAAAATGCAATACAAAAAACAATTGCAAGAACACGATTTATCAAACAATTTAGTAATAACCAAATTGTAACCATTATTAAAAAAGGGATATTACTTAAAAAAAATAGTTCTGAAAACAACACCGAAACAATCAGAATTGAAGCGATAAAAAAACAAATTGAATCCAGTATTTCAAAAAATCAATTGATTCCAAATCAAAGATTTTTAATGTGGGAAATTGTTGTTTTAAGCCTTTTGGAAACAAGAGATTCAATTGTAAAACAAAAGCTTTCAGAGTTGATTTATAATGTGTTTGAATTTCATAAAAAGAACAGTTTTTTGCAACACAAAGAACTTTTTCTAAAGGAAATTAAAAATCAGATTGAGAATCAAAACGAACTGAAATTGCTGGCGAATCTTGATGCTATTATTCTGTATATCGAAAAAAAAATAGACAGAATTATTCTAAAAGGAAAAGCAACGGAAATAGAAAATGGAATAGAAACTTTCAAAGAAAATAAAGCAACAATTAAAACTGAGACAGAAACAGAAATAGAAAATAAGACAGAGAAAAAAACAGAAACAGAATCAGAAATAGAAACAGGAAAAGTTTCAGAAAATAACGAAAAGACAATGCCTGATTCTGATTTGATTTCGTTAAAAAACAAAAAAGAAACTGTTCACAACGACGAGAAAAATATCGAATCTATATCAAATGATTCAGAAGAAAAAACGCCAGATAATGACGAAGAAGTAATCGATAAAAAAGAGCTTTCTCCTGAAAAAAAAGAATACCTATCAGACATAGATATTAGCGGTTTATATGTTGATAATGCAGGTTTAATGCTGATTCATCCGTTTTTGAAATCGCTGTTCGTTAATTGCAAATTACTAGATAAAGACAATACGATAAATGATCCCGAAGTTGCCACGCATCTTTTGCATTATATCGCTACGGGAAAAGAACAGGATTACGAAAACGCGATGACTTTCGAAAAATTCTTGTGTAATATTTCAATAGATGAACCTATTGAACGAAACATTGTACTTTCTGAAGAAATGAAAAAAGAAGCGGCAGAATTGCTGCAAGCGGTATTGGACAATTGGGATATAATGAAAACATCATCGGCAGAATTACTGCAAAACGAATTTTTGCAACGTCCCGGAAAACTGAGCGTTAATGGAGACGAAAGTCCTGTAATAATTATAGAACGAAAAACACAAGATGTTTTATTAGAGAAATTAAGCTGGAATCTGAGCATCATAAAATTGGCTTGGAAAAAACGAATCGTATATGTTAACTGGTAAAAATTATAGATATGAATGTTGAAAACACCTCTTTTTTAGAATACGATAAAAGAAATATTCGCGGCTTTCAGCAAATGGCTTTAGAGTTTTTATTTAATAATGTAAACATGTCTAAAGTGGTCTTTTGCGGAGGCATTGCGGACTATATTAATCTTCGCGAATATTATGACATTACCATCAATGATATCGATATAATTTTTGAAAACGAACAGGATTTACAACCCATGATAAGCAAATTGCCAACAAGAAGATACCCGTCTAAATTCTATAAAACAAAAAACGGAGAAGCTTTAGTAAATATATTCAGAGTTGGAGAAACTTCGATTAATATAGACAGTTTTCCAAGGGATTTTTCTAACGCAACTCATATACAATCGCCTTTGTTGGGTAAAATGGTCTGGCATACCTCATTTGAAGAAAGTAAAATAAATCACAATAACGAAATACATCTAAACACCTCACAAGCAAAAGGTAACGATTATGAATGGAAACGATTGTACAAACACAGCCGAAAAGCTTCTTTGTACAACAATGTAACTTTCCTGGAAGAAAAAAACTTAATTCATACTATTAAAAAAAATATATTATGAGGGAAGAGCCAAGAATAATTTACAGCTTAGATGCATTTCCTATTAGTAACAATCGATGGAATGAAGGGAATAAATTTAAAGAAACGATTTATTCGACCGCATTGAGCGTACTATACAGCCATTTATGGTATAAGGATATTGAGCTTTATGCTGATGAAACGGCTTATAAATTTCTGTATATGCTTCCGTGCAGAGTTAGTAAAATTAGCAGTAATAAAGACACTGTTATTTGGATGAAATCAAAAATTGATGTAATCGAAAAACAAACTAAACCTTTTATACATCTTGATAATGATGCCTTTATAAAGAAAAAAATATATTTTGATTTTGAGAAGGTAATCGTCGAACAGAACGATTATGAATTGTACAGTATGTACCAATATCGGTTAGATTTTTTTAATCAGTTTACTCAGGATTTAGACTATTGGAAACCGGATTTAGGATATGCATTTAACTGCGGAGTATTAGGTTTTAGAGACCTTGAACTTCGGGATAAGTTTTTAAAAGCTTTTTATGCTTTGGAGGAAATTTTTATAAAAAATAATAATCCGGGAATAACAAAAGTAGAACCTTGTATTGTTTTAGAACAATATAATCTTGCAGCATTATTACATCATCATAATATAAAACCAACATTATTACTGTGGAAAAAAAACTTGTTCGAAAACAGTCAGCTCGCAGATAAAATTGGTTACACACACATTGCGGGTCAAAAAAAATACAGAATTGAAATTGTTCAGGAAATAGAAAACAGACTTTCTAAACTGTTTCCATATTGGTACAAAGAGGTAAAAAATGCCTTGGCAAAAGAAGGTATTGTTTAAAAACTATAAATAGCTAAATATGAAACAACGACACAAGATGATTTATAGCCTTGATGTGCTTCCTATAACAAATAATCGATGGAATATGGGAGACAAACTAAAGGAAACAATCTATATGACTGCGCTAAGTATCTTATATAGCCATTTGTGGTATGATGAAATTGAGCTTTATGTAGATGAAATAGGCTTTAAGTTTCTATATATGCTTCCGTGTGCTGTTACCAAAGTGCAAAATGATAACAGAATAGAACTTTGGATGAAATCTAAAATTAATGCTATGGAACTACAAACAAAACCATTTGTTCATGTAGACACCGACATATTTATTAAGAAAAAAATAGATTTTAGTTTTGATGATGTAATAGTAGAACGCAAAGAAGATACTTATGAAGTTCATTACAAAAAGCAAGTAGAATTCTTTAATAAATACACCAATAACTTGCCTTATTGGCACAACAATTTGGGCTATTCTTATAATTGCGGAATATTTGGTTTTAACGATCTCAAGCTTCGCGATGAATTTATAAAAAGCTATTATGACTTGGAGAAAATATACGTCGAAAACCAAAACAGCTTTTCTGTATTGAAACAAGAAGGTTATGAGACTTGTATTTTAATCGAACAATATACGCTTGCATCGCTATTGAATTATAAAAACAATAATCCTACAACATTATTGAAAGGCGAAAATATTACAGAGCAAGGAAAATACGCCGATAATATTGGGTATTCTCATTTTTTTGGAATGAAAAAGTATGAAAAATATGTTGTTGACGAGATTGAACTTCGGCTCTCTAAAATATTTCCGTATTGGTACAGGCAAATAAAAAACGCATTAGAGAAAGAAGGTGTTGTGGCGAATAATCTTCAGTTTGTTTAGTGAAACAAATTATGAATCCAAAATGGTAAAATAATACATCATGAGAGAATTTGAACAAAAAAAAATAGCGACCTCCTCTTCTTCTCCTTTTTTTGGACCAAAAATTCAAAAGAAACTAACCACAGGAACTGTTGGAGATAAATATGAAACAGAAGCCGATAATGTTGCTGATAAAGTAGTAAACAAACGTAAAACTGGAGGTTTACTGCAATCCAGAAGCGAAGAAGGTGTTCAGCAAAAACCTATTTCTGAAACCATATCAACAGTTCAAAAACAAGATTTGGCACAAGAAAAACCTTTACAAAAAAAGGGCAAGGAAAAAGAAGACGACAAGAAAGTCCAAAAAAAATCTGATAAAGACGAAGATAAAAAAGTACAGAAAAAAGGAGAAAAAGACGAAGACAAAAAAGTCCAAAAGAAATCTGATAAAGACGAAGATAAAAAAGTACAGAAAAAAGGAGAAAAAGACGAAGACAAGAAAGTCCAAAAGAAATCTGATAAGGACGAAGATAAAAAAGTACAGAAAAAAGGGGAAAAAGAAGAAGACAAGAAAGTCCAAAAAAAATCCGATAAGGACGAAGACAAAAAAGTTCAGAAAAAAGGAGAAAAAGACGAAGACAAGAAAGTTCAAAAGAAATGTGCTGATTGCGAGGGCGAAGACAAAAAGGCTCAGAAAAAAGAAGACAAAAAGGAAGAGAAAAAACCCGTTCAGGCAAAATTAGACGATTCAAACTCAGTAAATGAAGGAGTTGAAACTAACCTCAACAGCTCAAAAGGCGGTGGAAACGGAATGGACAAAAACACAAAGCAAGAAATGGAATCTGGTTTTGGAGCCGATTTTAGCAATGTAAACATCCACACAGACAGCAAAGCCGTTAAAATGAGTGAAGAATTGGGCGCACAAGCTTTTACACATGGTAATGATGTCTATTTCAATAAAGGAAAATACAATCCCGAATCCAAAGAAGGTAAACATTTGCTTGCGCACGAACTTACGCACACGATTCAGCAAACGGGAAGTAAGACATCGAATAATGTTCAGAAATTATCCGATTCTGATTGTGGTACAACTACAACCTTAAATTTATCCGGCTCGTGTTCTGAATTTGAAAACACCTGTTATACTGAAACTTTTATTCCTTCTAAAAGTGATGCTTTAAAAATAGTTATTGATGTAGATTATGTGACTCCTGTTGGCTCCTGGGTTAAAGAAGATTTCAGTGCTCAGGTTATCAAATGTGGTCTTTTAGATAACACTAATATAGGTTCAAAAAGATTATCACCGGGTAATATGCCTTCGACCTTAGAATTTAAGATTGCAAGTGTTACTCCGGGAGATAAATATTTCATTAGAATATATTCAAGATCAAGTTCGGCTTTAAAATCAAATTACACTGTAAGTCAATAAAAATATGCCAGTCTTAACCAAAAAAACAAATACGAATCCTTCGCACTCCGCGTCACATCATGACAAGGGGAAGGAATCTTTTTTTGGTGTACAGGCAAAATTGAATATAGGAAAATCTAACGATAAATATGAAGCTGAAGCCGATAGAGTTGCAGACCAAGTCGTTAGTAATAAACAAACAACAAAAGCAGACACTTTCTTTTCGCCATCACCGGTAGTACAAAAAAAACTGGCGGTTGATGTTCAAAAACGAGAAGAACAAAACAAAAAGATTCAGCGAAAAACTATAGCCGAAACCATAACTCCTGTTGTACAGCTTAAAGAGGAATTAATCCAAAATAAACTCGATTCCCGAGTACCGGAAAAACGAGAAATTAATCCGGCCTTTTCTTCAAAAACATTAATTCAGCATAAACTTGAAGATAAAGTTCAGAAAAAAGAGGAAACAATTCAGAATAAGACAGTTGTCAAAAAACCAGAAACTACGGCAACAAACACACTTTCACTAAAACCTTTAATCCAAAATAAAGGCGAAGAGGAAAATGTACAACAGAAAAAAGAAGACGATAAACAAGGTAAAGACGAGGATAAACAAATACAAAAAAGTCCTTCCGGCGATGCCAATCCAAGCGATAATTCTAATTTAGAATCTAACTTAAACAGCAGTAAAGGCGGAGGTTCTCCGCTATCCGGAAAAGTAAAAACTGAAATGGAATCCGGTATTGGAGCCGATTTCAGCAAGGTGCGTATACACAATGACTCTAATGCTGTTCAAATGAATAAGCAATTGGGAGCTCAGGCTTTTGCTACCGGAAACAATATTTATTTTAACGAAGGAAAATACAATCCAAATTCGAAAGACGGTAAACATTTACTCGCCCACGAATTAACACATACCGTACAACAAGGAGCAGCTATTCGAAGAAAACCGGATCCAATCTCCCCTGCTCCGGAAATGATTCAGGGTTCGTTATTGTCCTTTGCGATTCCTGATTTTATAAAAAACAATGTAAGACACGTTCCCGGTTACACACTACTTACCGTTGTAGCAGGTTATGATCCTTTGAATGATGTAAATGTCGAAAGAAATGCCATCAATCTTATCGAAGGATTTATGGGATTGATTCCGTTTGGGACAGCCATATTTGATAAATTACAAGAATATGGTATTATTGATCGTGTCTTTAATTGGGTCAATACTCGTTTGGGCGAATTGGGTCTTAGCATGGATTCGTTACTCAAACTCGTTCAGGACGCTTGGGACGAATCTTCGGTTACAACTTTTATAGATGTTGCCAGAACTAAATTTAATGACTTAGTAAATCGTGTAACGACTTTTGCAACTTCGCTTGTCGATCAGGTAATTACCTGGATAAAAGAAGCCTTGATTGGTGTTGCTGAACCTCTGTTGGCAGAAAACAAAGCGTGGTCATTAATCAAAAAAATAATCAAATACGATCCATTACGTGATGTCGCAGTCAATGCAACAACGGTCGAAATATTAGAAGATTTCTTAATACTGATCGACAAGCAAACAGAGCTTGAGCAAATGCGTGAAAAAGGCACACTGCAAAAAACTGCCGATTGGCTTGACACTCAGGTTGGAACTTTCAATTCATTGTTAGGCGAACTACGAGGACTTATAACCGCAGCCTGGAATGCTATTCAACCTGCAAATCTGGCAAACATTGGTGATAGTCTCTCTGCGCTAGCTTCTCAGGCTGGAACATTCCTACAAAAAGTTTGGGATTTTGCATCAGGTGTTGCGCTAAAAGTATTAGAACTTGTTAAAGATTCACTATTAGGATGGCTGTCTTCTCAAGCTGCAACTGTAAGAGGTTATTCGCTTGTGAAAGTAATTATCGGAAAAGATCCTTTTACAAAAGAAGTTGTTCCCCGCACAATTCCAAATCTAATACGAGGTTTTATGAGCCTAATGGATGGCGGAGAAGAACAATATGCACAAATGGTTGAATCTGGTGCAATAGCCAGAATTGCGGGCGAAGTTGAAGCCGCAGTAGCAGCGCTTAACATGACGCCAGAATCTATAGTACAGCTCTTTACTGATATCTGGGATTCGATGACGATCAATGATCTTATTCATCCGATAGATGCATTCTTGAGAATCATTGACAAATTTGGAGAACCTATTGGCCGATTAATTGCTTTTGTAGCAGAAATTGTCCGAATTGTAATTATTGCGATTCTCGAAATCATGAATTTCCCTTTTGACCTTATCGGAAATATCATTACGAGAGCATTAGAAGCTATTGAAGACATCAAGAAAGATCCAATTGGTTTCTTGAAAAACATACTGAGAGCGCTTAAACAAGGATTTATACAGTTCTTTGACAATATTGTAACCCATTTAATAAATGGTGTAACCGGCTGGCTGATGAGCGAGTTGAAAGATGCCAATATTCCAGTACTTACTGATTTCTCTTTACGCGGCGTTATTGCCTGGGTATTAGAAGTACTGAATATTTCGATGGAAAAAATCTGGGAAAAACTTGCTGCACATCCTCGTATTGGACCTGCAAGAGTTGCCAGACTCCGCAGCATGATTAATACGCTTGAAGGTATCTGGACATTTATTAAAGATGTTCAGGAACGCGGTATGGCAGCCATTTGGGATAAAATACAAGAGCAACTTAGTAATTTATGGAATACCGTTCTCGATGCTGTTAAAAACTTTGTCATGGAACGCATTGTTAACAGAATAACAGCCAAACTTTTAAGCATGTTAGACCCAACCGGAATCATGGCAGTGATAAACGGCGCTATGGCTTTCTTTAATGCGATACAAAGTTTTATAAAATACTTACGTGAAATGCTCGAAGTTGTCAATTCGTTTGTCAACGGAGTTGCAGATCTTGCCCGAGGCAATGTTGCCACAGCAGCCAATTATCTCGAAAGAACCATGGGACAAGCCATGCCTGTCGTAATAGGATTCCTGGCAAATCAGGTTGGTTTAACCGGAATTGGCGCAAGAATTGGCGAAATGATTATTTCTGTACAACAAATGGTTGATGAGGCATTGACTTGGCTGGTAAATAAAGCAGTAGATACAGGAATGAATATGCTGGACAGACTTATGGCAATGGGTGCAAGTGTCAGGGATGCTATTTTGGGATGGCTCGGATTGAGAAAAGAATTTGTTGCTGATAATGGAGAAAATCATACTTTATATTTTACTGGAGATGAAAATGCTCCTGTTTTAACTATAGCCAGTAATCCAATCGCATTTACAACATTTATAACTTCAGTTGATGTTGGTAATGATCCTGTGAAAACAAATTCTAAAGCTCAAGCCTTAATTGTTGCTGGGCAAATTGATGCTAAAAAAAGAGAATCTGTTGCTGCACCAACTCCTGCAGAAGAAAATGCAAATAGCGAAAGAAAAAAACGAGAACTTGAGGCCTTATTAATCCAACTAAGTAACCATGCAAAATCTCTTTTTGGTGTATCAGATGCTGAATTACCCGAATCCGTAATTGATCAACAACAAGAAAGCAAAGGCGGTGATATCGTTGCTAAAAAAATGACCGCATCCATACTTACAAAAAAAGGTCCTGCAGGCTCAGAACCGACACAAAGAAGTCATGCTTTTTATGACAAACTTGCCAAACGCAAAAATGGAGGAAGTAGTTATTACATTAGAGGTCATTTATTAAATCATAACACACATGGCCCAGGAACATGGGAAAACATGACTCCATTGTCAAGAGAAGGAAACAGTGCACATGAAGGATCTGTAGAGTCCCTTGTTAAAGCAGCTGTTCAATCAGGAGCAATAGTTTTTTACTCTGTCGAACCAAAAAACTATATTGGAAATTTAAGTACGCCAAATGATGCAGATCCTACAATTAAAGAAATCAGAGAAGCAGAACAGTTTGTACCGAGAACTTTAGATTGTAAAGCTGTATTACTTGAAAAAAATGGAAATAATTATACTGAAAAAGCTGGAGGTAATATTGCTACAATTCCTGTAAATAATCCAGTTGACACAAATATTAATTCATACGAAATAAGCACTACAAGCAGAGCAAGAGTCAGTATAATAAATAGTTCAATAGATGATTTAGTAAACAATACTATTGGAATTAGAAGCGGAACTATGACTGCTATCCAAAACAAAGCAAAAACCATTGCAAATCTTAGATTGTATAGTCAAATAAAAGACGAATTCCCTAACATACCTGAAAATGCAGTTATTAGAGCTGCTATTAACTCACTTCAAGAATTATCAAATGTTGTTATTAATTAAAAAAACAGACCCATGGAAAATATTTTTGACAAAATAGATTTAACCTTTTTAGAAATTAGCCAAAACGAAAAAATAAATAAACAAAAACAGGATTTTAATTCTTCTACAAATAATGACCTCCTTTTAGAAGGACAAAAAGCGGGCTTAGATCATAACACATTATCTTTTTTTAAAGAATCAAATGGGTATGAGATGAGTTGGGAAAAAGATTCTCAAAGCAACATTTCGGGAAAAATTAATATTTTAAAATTAGAATACATTTTAAAAGGTATAAAAAGTAATTACTCCAGCTTATCAGATAAGGATCCTCTTTATAATTTCCATCCTATTGATCAATTTACAGATGAAGCTCATTGCGGTATTTTTATAAACAGCATCGCTAATAATAGAATGTTCTTTCACAGAGATGGAGAATCTGAAACTATTGATTTAATGATTGATTTTAATGCTTACATGGAGTTAGCATTAGAAGCAAGAGGATTTTTTTATTGGCAAAAGTATATCATTGAAAAATTATATGATATCTCAAGTCCAGAAAGTGAAAGTTTTAAAAAACAGATGCCTGAAATATTTAGTGATTTTAAACTTGAAAGTTTTGATAATAAATATGAAAACTTGAAACTTAAATAAAATATAAACACTCTTCTAAAAAGGTCTTCAGGCAATAAAAAAAGAATATGCTAAAGAAGAAAAAATGATATAACCTCTATTAGTGAAACATAAGGAAAACTATTTATTACGGCTATTTTGGCCACCAAAATAAAATAAAAACTGGAGAGGTTGTAGAGACAATAATTTGAAAACATTTAAAACAATAAAGTCATGCAAAAAACATTCTACCAAAAAGAGTTGGCTATTAAAGCAACACAACAAAGAAACGGAGCAAACAACAACAAGAAAGACGTCGAAAAAATTCAGTCTTGGCTTAATTTATTTGCTATGCAGAATCCTGGCTCAGGAACGGCAACGGGTATTGATGGCGATTTTGGTCCTGCGACAGAAAAGGCTGTATTGAATTATCAAAAATTCAACAGTTTGCCTCAAAACGGAAATGTAGATCAAAACTTGTTCGAAAAACTTGCGTTGCCGCTCAAAAAAGCTTTTGAAAGTCCAATATCAGGAAGTAATCTGAGAGAATTAATTCTCAATACGGCTCAAAATCATCTCAAAAATCATCCTTTTGAACTTACAATCAACAATCAAAGTAATACCGGACCTTGGGTTCGCAGTTATATGGACGGTCATGAAGGAACAGACTGGTTTTGGTGTATGGGCTTTGTTGAGGCCATTATCGATCAGGCAGCATCTGCTCAGGGAAAAAACTTTAAAAACCTGATGCCGTTAACTTACAGTTGTGATATTGTTGGTGCAACTGGTCTTCAGAAAAAAATACTGACTCGTTATCAAACGGCAAGAACGAATTCGGCTTTGATAAAACCTGCAGATATATTTCTGCTTCAAAAAACGCCAAACGATTGGATTCATACCGGAATTGTAACTGCAGTTCACGGCGATATCATTGAAACTATAGAAGGAAATACAAATTCTGATGGTTCTCATAATGGAAACGCTGTCATGAACAGAATCAGAAACTTTAAACAATCCAAAATTGACTTTTTTTCAATTGAATCATTAGTAGCATAAAATGGAAAACATATTCACATACCTAAAAAATCAATTCGCGTTTCAGCTTGATGCTCTTTTTCAGGTTGAGAATCAAATGGAAAAACCTGTTTTAAATCAGCTTGGTTCAAATGGTTTTATTGATGAATTTATCATCGAAAATAACCTGTCCGAAATTGATATTCTTATCTTAGGATTATCTATGGTTCCGCATCTGAAGCCTGATTTTTTGAGTTCGATTATTGCGGAATATTTGCCAAATGGCGGTGAACTTCCTGAGTTTGGCGGACTGAAAACAAAGAATCATCGCGGAATTTTACCAACGGGCGAAACCGCTCAGTTTTTAATTGCCGGAAATGATCTGGAAAACCGAATTTCATTCTATAATTACTTGCACAATCAATCTTATCTTTATCAAAAAGGTATTATCAAAATAGAATCTGTTGCCAATGGCGAACCTAAACTGAGTGGTTTATTAATTTTAGAAGATGAATACATCGAAAAATTCATAACCGGAAAAATTCTGAAACCTCAACTAAGCAGTATTTTCCCTGCGCAATTAATAGAAACGCAATTAGATTGGGACGATTTGGTTTTGAATACTTCTACTTTAAATCAGATAAAAGAAATAGAAACCTGGCTCAAATTCAACGAAATTCTGTTGCATGAATGGGATATGAAAGCCAAAATAAAACCCGGTTTCAGAGTCATGTTTTACGGAACACCGGGAACCGGAAAAACACTTACAGCTTCGCTTTTAGGAAAATACACGCAAAGAGATGTTTATCGAATTGATTTATCGATGGTGATTTCGAAATACATCGGCGAGACCGAAAAAAATCTTTCTTCTCTTTTTGACAAAGCTGCGGATAAAGACTGGATTCTGTTTTTTGATGAAGCCGATGCTGTTTTCGGAAAAAGAACCAATGTCAGAGATGCACACGATAAATATGCCAATCAGGAAGTTTCGTATTTGCTGCAGCGTATCGAAAATCATCCGGGATTGGTTATTCTGGCTTCTAATTTTAAAACCAATATCGATACGGCTTTCACGCGAAGATTTCAATCTATCATTGAGTTTGAAGTGCCTTCTTACAGCGAACGTTTAAAACTTTGGCAAAATAATTTACCTAAAGGAATTAAAATTGCCGAAGATGTAAATCTTAATGAAATTTCGAAAAAATACGACATTACAGGCGCTAATATTGTCAACATCATTCAATATGCTTGTCTGCGAACTTTAGAAGATCAAAACAAAAGCATCAATCTTAATCATTTACTTCAGGGAATTAAAAAAGAATATGCAAAAGAGGGCAAAATGATGTAATTGAAAAGTAGTAAATTCTAACTGTATTTTTTAATTCTTAATTTCCCAATTCCAATTAAAATAAGTGACATAACAACAAAAGAAACTAATACAAACATACCGTTTTGCATTGCTTTTGTAAAACCAATTTTGGTTACGTTTATAAAAGGATAAGGATAAAAATCTGTGTATAATCCGTGAAATAGGGTGTAAATCATATAAAGCACAGGATAAATTAACCAGATTAGTATAGATTTCCAGTGTATATTTTCCTTTTGTGTAAAGAAATACCAATACAACAGAAACAATAAGGGAACAACGGTATGAAAAATTTCGGTGTTAAGCTTATGAATTCCTGTCAGATCTTGCAAAGGCCTTAAAATAATATTATACACTAAACCTACAATTAAAATATAAACTGTTATAGCTGTCAGCGTACTATTTCTGTGGAAAAAAGCATAAGCCTGAGACGTTTTCATGAATAAAATAACGCCGCAACACAAAGCAACAATAGAATTTGTGAGAATAGTAAAGAAACTGAAAAATCTCAGAATTGACTCCAGAATTGCAAATTCATTGCTTTTTAGTAAAAGATAAAACTGCGTGGGCAAAGCAAAACTTTCCAATATGAGAATTAAAATCAAGATTGGTCTGGCTAAACTTTTACCTTTTTTGTTTATCATTTTTTCTATTGTTATCCATTATAATTTCAGCAAGCTTGCTCATGCATAATATAAAATAGCAACTACATACTTTCTTAAGAAAATAGATTACCTAATATTAGTTTATACCTGATAAACAAATATATAATTATTATTTATATCGTCAATAACGGTATGGTTCTGTTACGTTTTAGATAGAATTACAATTTTAAAAGTCCATTTCTCCCAAAATGGGCTTTTTTTATTTGATCCCACCGATAACCGTAAAAAGTTAATTCGTATTTTTAATGTTCAACAAAATCAATATGAAACAGTTTAAAATATTTATTTTAGTAGTTATATCTATTTCTGTGTTTTCATGCTCAACAGTTTTGAATAGTCCAAAAATTGATTATCTCACCAGCAACTACTGCCAGCCTACAATTGAATATGATTATTCTAAACTCGAAGTTTTTCCGGATAAAGTACCCAATCACGACAGTATCTTAAAAGCTAATTTATCTGAACATGATATCCTGATAAGCAATGCTATTGGTATTGAAAGCTATCTCACAGAATATCTTCAAATAAAAAAAGACACTTTGAAAAGACTGGTCTTAAAACAAAAAATTACAGATCGATTAATTCTTACCAGTATAGAGATAAATGCATTGGCATCAGAATTAGATTGTAATGGCGAACGTATCGATAAACTAGCCAATTTTGTTAACGATCTCAATAATAAAAAAACCAGAAATCTTACTGTTGCTTCTGTAACTATTGGCGCACTAACTACTGTTGCAACTGTTTTAATAAAAAACAATAATTCGAGTAATATCGTTGGCGTAAGCGGTGGATTATTAAGTGCCGGATTAGGAGCGCTGACTATTGCTCCTAAAGGGAAAAAAATCAACTTAAAACTACAAAGAAATCTGCTCAGAAATATTTGGTTCAATGATAATTCTGATGGTGCATATCCCAATTCTATTTGGAAAATTTTAAACGAAAAACAATTTAGTAATTCAGGAAAAAACGATCTTCAGGAAAGCATTAAAAACAGATGGCTGCAATACAATTTTGATGGAAAAATAGATGCCGAAACCGAAAAGCTCTTTTTCTATGATGGCGGAATTTACACCGCAGATGATTTATATTCCAGAGCCAATATGCTAAATGAACTGCAAGCTACTATTCGTTCTCTCGAACAAGATTTAAAAAGTTTATCAGTAAGACTAAATAGTATTTAATTACCGAACATAATACGGAATACTATACAAACATCTCACAGGTTTTCTATCTATCATTGCCGGAATCCAGTCTGGAGATAATTTTAAGACTCTTTCTAATTCTTTTCCTGAACCATAACCAAAATCACGAATAATTTTTATCTCAGACAAACTGCCGTCTTTTTCAATTTTTATAGTTGCAAAAACTCCTCCTCTGGGCGATTCGTCATCAAATAATAATTCTTTTGGTGTAATATAATTTTTCGTTAAAAAAAAATGAAATTTTTCAATTCCTCCCGGAAATGTTGGTCTTATCTCTACTTCAGAAACTGAAAAAACCCGATTTTCCTCAAACTGTTTCTTTTTGTCCTGTGTAATTGATTTCTGAAGCACAATTGTTCTCTTATTTCCATACTTTTTAGCAAGATCAATTGGTTCAAAAGCCGGGTCCCATTTACGGTCAAATACTTTTCCTAAAAAACGATACGAAATTTCGTCTGAGATTTTTACAAGCCAAAAACCTTCTGAATTTTTAAATAAATAAAAATCCGAAATTGGCGTTGAATCATTGCCGCAGAAACCACCTCTATATCCAGAAAAACAAGCCAGTAATTCTATAGCTGTACTTTTAATAATCTTTACATTTCGGCAGTACAAGTAGTTTTTATCGATTAAAAATATATTGAGCGTTCGTGCAGATTTTGCATCAATATCTTTCAGTATTTTTATTTTGTGATCGCGTTCTTCATAATAAAGAACAACATTTTTATCTTTATAATATTTCATGCTTTGATCCATTGCTACGAATGTTTCTGCATCAAATCCGGTTTTTTTATTATCACAGTAAATACGATCATTCATTTTAGAAAAACTAAAATCAATAATAACCTTATTGGAACCGTCAAAATCATCAATATCTTTTTTTTGTGCTTTTGCCAATGCCAGTTGCTTTTGACTTAAATTTTCGTAGAAAGATTTTGTGCGAGTTACATAAGCCTGATTTTTATAAAATACAATCCCTGAAAAATAATTGTAAGCAGTATTCGTACTGCTTACTTTTTCGGTATATTTAAAAGGCAGTTTTTCAATTACATCTTTTTTCGATTCCTGATCATATCCTATTTCATAAATTCCGTTTTTATCATAAAAACAAGCTGAATTAAAATAGAATCCGAAAGAAGGCAGATCAACTATTTTATAAATTTCATCACCATCTCTAAAAAGATTTTTTCCGTCAGTAATGTAACGGTCTTGATTATTAACACTCCAGACTTTAATTTGGCTGCGTTTATCTAGCTGCATTCGTGTTTTCCTTCCCTGATAATATACATCGTTCTTATATCTTGTATAACTTCCTGATAGCGCTTGTAAGGAGTCAGGATTCATGTCATCAACCAGATGTTCCCTATTAAAAACGAACTTTTTTGTTTTAAAAAAATCATAATTCACATATTGATACGGTTCTTTACCAAAAGAAGCAATTTCGCCTTTGGAATACATATGATTTTTATCGTGACAAAAATCATTCGGATTAGTATTTGCCGATGCGCCATCAGAACCTTCAATCTTTTTATCGAAGTAATAAATATAATTTTTGTCTTTAAAATATAAAACCTGATCCTCCCTACTCAAATTTTTACTGGGATTAGCCTGAAAAGTTGCTACATCAATGCCTTTTAATTCGGTTGAATTTTTGAATACTTTATACTTTGTTTTCCACAAAAAATCCATTTCTTGATTCGTTCCTAAAACGGTAAAACCTAAAGTATCTGTATTAATAAATTCTCCTTTGACATAGATTCCGTTTTTATCAAATGCAAAAGCAGATTCTTTATTTTCTTTAATCGAAAAAGAAGCTAAATCAGGATAAATAACCATATGTGTGCAATAGTCCTGATAAACCACATAATCTTTGTTGATGATGTACGCTGGATTTTCAACAAAATTGCATCCTCCAGATCCGTATTCTACTTTTAATGCCGGATCTGCCAATGCCGGAATACTACTGTTTTGACAGCTAAATAACAATCCTAAACTAATGGTTATAAAAAACTTTCTTATCATCGATTTTTGTTTAGTAGAAAAAGCTTTTGAATTTTGAACTTTTCATAGAAGTAAAAAAACAAAATTTATTTCATTACAAGAGTACTGAAACCAAAATCTTTAAAGTAAATTTCCTTCTTATAAATATAGAGGCGCAAAAACCAGAAAAGGTTGGGAAGTCATAAAATTTAACCAACTAATAAAGGTTTTTTTTATTCAGGTCTGCTTATTCCTAAGTTTTCTTTTTTATATAAATCAGGCTCATCAATGATTTTAGAAATAAAAAGCGCAATACTTTTTCTGGAAACTGCAGATCCCGTTTCGGCAGTTCCTTTTCTGGTTATGATATAATCAATTTCATTACCATTGGTAAACCAATCCGGACGTAAAATGGTATAATCTAAACCTGATTCCTCTACAATATCCGCCAATTTTCTGTAAGGTAACAAAACAGATTTCAAAGGTGTATCGTAAATGCCTATTGAACTTATGGCAATGATGCGGGTTATCTCATTTTCCTGCATCGATTTGACAATATTTTTTATCATTGGCTCAAGATTACCTGCAAGGTTTACGTATACAATCTCTTGTCCGGTAATAGCTTTATTTACATCATTGTAATTCAATGCATCTCCTTCAATAATACTACAATCTTCAGATTCACTTTTTGACAAGCTATTTTTGTTTCGCAGAAACAAGGTAAGGTCAATATTTCCAAGTTCTTTTATTGCTCCAATTACATACTTTGCCAGACTCCCGCCAGCGCCTATAATAATAACTTTTATCATATTTATTTTTTACTGTTGAAATATCAATTTATTCTGCATTAGGATTAAGTTCTCCGTACCAATAAGCCGATGTTACACCGCCATCCATTAAGAAATCACTTCCTGTTATAAAAGCGCCGTCTCTGCCCATTAACAAAGCTCCTAAAACCCCTACTTCATCAGGAGTTCCCGCTCTTCCAACAGGAGAAATTTCCAACATTTTGCGATAACCTTCTCCTCTGGGGCCATTTAATTCATCATTGGCAAGCGGAGTAATAATTATCCCCGGACTAATCGTATTGATTCTTGCGCCTCGTTTCCCCCAACGCACTGCTTCTGCTTTCGCTCTAAGTGAATTTCCTCTTTTTGATAATTGATAAGCATATAATGAACCATCAACTGCATCAGATTGCAAAAAAGGAAGCAATAATAACTCTTCTGTTGGTGTAGTTGCCAGCGCTTTATCCTGCTTGGGCGTTAAAGATGGTAATCGATGTCCGGATTGTGATGCGATTACAACTCCTGATCCTCCCTCTTCAATAGCATTTCCAAATTCTTCTAAAATCAAAGCTGTGCCGTACAAATCCACTTTGAATATTGTAGATGGCGATGCCTGAGATGGCGAAACTCCAGCTGCATGGATTAATCCCGTAATTCCTCCAATAGATTTAGCGGTATCAACAAGCGCCAAAACTGATTCTCTTGATGAAATATTGACAATTGTTGTACTAACGTCAAATCCTGCATCAGAGAGCACTTTTGCTGCAGCATCATTATTTTCCTGATGAAGATCTGCAAGTAAAATATGTTTTCCTGAACCCACTCTTCGGGCAATCGCCTGACCAATAGACCCGGCACCAATAACTACAATAACTGATTTTTTTCTCATGCTTTCATTTTTTAATTTACTTGTTTAAAATGTGGTTGCTACAGATTTGAGAATTATCCACTTTCCATTTCGTTTTTCAAAATTCATGATTTGCTGCAAACGCCAGTTATTTTGCATGCCCCAGATTCTGGCATTTAAAAGATTCTGACACATAAAAACAGCTTTATCTCCATCAATATTTACCGTAGTTTTTACCTCAGAATAAGAATAGTATTTCATTCGTTCGCTTTCAATTTCCAAAAACCATTCTTCTTTTGACTGTACATATCCTGTGATATGAGTAAGTGTAAAATGAGCATCGAGAATCTTATTCATTTCTAAAGTATTCCCATCAATCATAAGCTTTGTTAACTGACGGGAAGTTTCAAGAATTGCTGTTTTATCAGCATCGATTTTATTACTTTCCATGATAGTTTGTGTTTTTGACAGGGTTTGTGGATAGAAATTATTTGAATTCCAAATGAATATCAAAAACCATAATATAAAGTTCTTATTATTCTTCTGACAAGCCAAGTAATCCTTCATTTAGTCTCGCTCCCTGAAAAGTTATTTTTGAAAGTCCTTCTTCAATTTCCTCTAAGTCATTAGCCGAAAGATCAACACTAACCGATTTAATATTATCGTCTAAAAACGCTATTTTATCCATTCCCGGAATTGGTACTATAAATGATTTTTGAGCCAAAAGCCAAGCCAATGCTATTTGAACCGGCGTTGCATTTTTTCTATTAGCAATTTTTGTAAGTAATTCTACAACTGGCATATTAGCTCTAATAGCTTCTGGTGTAAAACGTGGAAAAGCAGCACGAAGATCAGTATCACTGTCAAATTTAGTATCAGGCGTAATTTTACCCGTTAAAAAACCAGTTCCAATTGGAGCCCAAGGCACAAAACCTATTCCTAATGCTTCACAAAGAGGTAAAACTTTAGCTTCGGGTTCTCTTGTCCAAATTGAATATTGATTTTGTACAGCAGAAACAGGCTGAATAATATGTGCACGCTCAATTGTTTCAGCGCCAGCTTCTGAAAGCCCAAAATACTTCACTTTTCCTTCCTGAATTAAATCCTTAATTGTTCCCGCAACATCTTCGATTGGTACATTAGGATCTACGCGATGTTGATACAATAAATCAATATAATCCGTTTGTAATCTTTTTAAAGAAGCCTCAACAACTTTACGAATATGTTCCGGTTTACTGTTAATTCCGGTGTCAGAAATCATTCCGAATTTTGTCGCTATAATCACCTCTTTACGAAATGGTTTTAACGATTCTCCAACCAGTTCTTCATTTGTAAAAGGTCCGTAAGCTTCGGCAGTATCAAAAAAAGTAATACCTTTTTCATAAGCCGAACGAATTACTTTAATTCCATCATTTATATCTGCAGCCTTTCCTGTTCCAAAACTCAAATTCATACATCCCATTCCCAAAGCCGAAACTTCTAAACCTTGTGTTCCTAATATTCTTGTTTTCATTTTAGTATTATTTTATATTATTAGATCTAATTATTAAGACAGTACAAATTTCCATCAATACTAAATGATCTTTATAATACATCTTACGGTAATTATTACCATTTTTACTGATTTGCATAATCAGGTTAACTTACTAAGAATCTGAGTGCTATATTTGTACTAATAAATTTAAAGAAGGCAAAATGGGACACATTATAGAAGTCGAAAAAGTTTCGCAGTACAACGAACTTAAAGGCGTTGAAACACAGCATCCTTTAATAAGTGTTTTCAACAATTCAGCAACAAAAGCACTGCCAAATAACAGTCGTATGCACTTTGGTCTTTATGCTATTTTTTTGAAAGATGGAAAATGCGGTGAATTAAAATACGGACGAAATAATTATGATTATGATGATGGAACAATGGTTTTTATTGCGCCGGGACAAGTCATAGAAGTCAACAATCAAATTGATTACCAGCCTTCGGGTATGGCGCTTCTATTTCATCCTGATTTAATAAAAGCAACTTCTTTAGGAAAGCAAATGAATCAATATTCTTTTTTTTCATATGATTCAAACGAAGCTCTTCATCTGTCTTTAAAAGAGCAGCAGATTATTAAAGATTTATTCGATAAATTACAGTACGAACTAAGCCAGTCTATTGACAAACACAGCAAAAGTATCATCACAAACAATATAGAACTTCTGCTTAATTATTGTATCCGTTTTTATGACAGACAGTTTATAACCAGAGAAAACATCAATACTGATATCTTATCAAAATTTGAAAATCTGCTGAATGATTATTTTCTATCAGAAATTGCACAAGAAACCGGACTTCCGCTTGTAGGTTATTTTGCAGATCATTTACATCTTTCTCCTAATTATTTTGGTGATTTAATCAAAAAAGAAACCGGTAAAACGGCACAGGAACATATTCAATTGAAATTAATAAGTCTTGCTAAAGAAAGGATTTTTAACACTAACAAATCTATGAGTCAAATCGCTTTTGAACTGGGTTTTAAATATCCGCAACATTTTAATCGAATGTTCAAAAAAAACACCGGATATACTCCTATAGAATATAGAAATCTGAATTAAATTTTAATTATAAAAGTTCCAAAATCAAATAATTTTGATGATTTGTAATTAAGGGAAATTTTATTCCGTTAGAGAAACAATCAGATTACAAGAGTACTGAAACCAAAATCTTTAAAGTAAATTTCCTTCTTATAAATATAGAGGCGCAAAAACCGGAAAAGGTTGGGAAAGCATTTTGGTTTATTATTAATGCTTTTGAACCTACAGCAAAAGAAGATGAAATATAGAAGTATTTTTTTAGCTAAAAGTTTATAAAACATAAGTGGCCGGAATTTCTCCCGACCACCACTAATTTATAGTATTCCCTTTTTTTAAGATGACATAAATTATTATAATTTATTATTTTTTTGGATCGACACTTAAAGGTGGCAGTGCCAAATGTTTACTATTTAATAATTCTTTAGCTTGTTCAATTGTTCTGAATTTTCCAATTTCCAATGGTCCGCCATATGCACCGCTTTGTTGAGGTCTTGGAGGTGACGCAGCATAAGTTTTCATCAGCTCAATAATAACCTGATCGAATATTACCATTGTCCATGTTTTTTCGGTAAAACTATTCATGAACAGATCGTAACGTTCCTGAGGATCTTGCCATAAATCATAAACAGCAGGAACTGTTGCTACATAAGTTTGATCGCCTCTCCAGCCCAATTGCTGACCTGGTGTATCGCTTCCTGCCTGAGCTCCGTTATCTCCACGAGTATTAAATACTGCTTTCCATTTTCCGATGCGCACAGCTCCGGGAGACAATTCGTTTTCTGTAAAATAAAACCATCTGTCACGAAGCGGTTTTCCTTTTTTGAATAAAACATTAGACATATCATAGCTATCAAAAACTATAGGCTTGCCTTCTCTGTCATTTTTTGGAAGTTCGACACCGGCAAGACCTGCAAATGTTGCCATTAAATCTAAACCTCCCACAATGTCATGACTTACACTTCCGGCTTCAATTTGTCCAGGCCACCATGCAATCGCCGGTACACGGCTTCCTCCTTCTCTATCAGTTCCTTTAGATCCTCTAAACGGAGTATATCCAGCATCTGGATGAACATCTTGCCAGGCGCCATTGTCAACTGTATAAATCACGATCGTATTATCTGCAATCCCCAGCTCTCGAATTTTATCCATTATACGACCTACGTTATAATCCATTTCTACAACGGCATCGCCATATTTGCTTTTTGCCGGAGATTTACCCGCGAATTGTTTTGACGGTAAATTAGGCTGATGATTTTTTGCAAAATTGATACACATAAAAAATGGATCTTTTGACTTACCATATTCATCAAGCTGTTTCAAATTATTATCTACCATATTTATGTCTAATTCGGCAATATTTTCTTCTGTTACCGGACCTGTATCACGTGCTGGTTTTCCTGCTTCTCCTTCAAGAATACCTTTTGTTGCTTTTTTTATATAATCAGAAATTTCAGGAGCCATATCAGGATTCCACGATGGAAAACAATACGTATAGGCATTTAAATGGTACAAAACTACATTTTGCATTTTATCAAAACCATGTGCGATTGGCATGGCATAATCAGCTTCGCCTAAGTGCCATTTTCCTGAAAAATAAGTTTTGTAATTTGCTTTTTTCAATACAGATGCCAAAGTCCATTCCGCTGCAGGAAGTCCGCCTCCTTCACCCTGAAAAGCAACGGTTGTCATACCACTTCGATTTGGGATTCTTCCTGTAATCATTGCCGCTCTTCCCGGCGTACAGCTTGGCTGCCCGTAAAAGGACCAGAATTGCATTCCTTCTTTTGCCATTCTATCCAAATTTGGAGTCGGCATTCCGCGGCCTACACCTCCTCCATAAACGCCTAGATCTCCCCAACCGGTATCATCAGAAATCACCATAATAATATTAGGCTTCTTTTTGGTTTGTCCATTTATAATTCCAATAAAAATGAAACAGAACAAACTTGCAAAAATTAATTGTAAGCTACTTTTTTTCATGATTTTAAATTTAATGATTATATAACTGCTTAATGTATGTTCGTATTAATCTGCGCCACCATCAACACTGTCAAAAGTTTCTCTTTCTTTAGGTCGAATACTATATTTTACAGATACCATTGGCCCGTAGTAAACATCAAATTGGTTTCCGTTTGTACGAAGTTGCATTTGACCAATTATACCGCCCAGGAAGTGAAGATTGGGAGTTATACCGGCGGTATAATAAACCGATAATCTAAAAATGTCAAAATGTTCTTCGGCATAATCTTTCTTGGCAAACTTTAGCATAAGCTCTGCATAATACCCAATATTGGGCGCAAGAAATATGGGTTTTTCCTTCGTTTGAGCCAGAAAGTGATTTACACCAAATCTTGCTCTAATCCTTGGAATTACTTGTTGCTGCCCGGTTCTGTCGTCGAAAAATTTAGTTTCAAAACGCACTTGTTCAAAGAGTGATCCTTTGGGCATGTTCTGGGTAAAAGTTCCCATCAAAATCAATCTGTTTTCGAGCGTTTCATAATTGCCCATTTCTTCAACCGCATACTTTTGATTGTGGGCATAACCAAGCCAAAATTTCATTTTTTCGAAACCTGAATAAACAATCCACGGTCTTACTACAACGCGCTGCGTATATTCAAACGGATTGGTGGTATTATAAGCGCCTTGTGTTACTAATTGAAAATCGACCTGACCGCTTAAATGCCATTTATCGTATATGGGAAAAGCAATATCTCCTTCTGTAATAGAAGCCGGAATGAAACCCATGGTGTATGGTGCATCTAATTGTGCGTATCCTGTTGATTTGCAAATAATAAAAAGGAGAATAGTAATCGTAGTCTTAATTTTATGCATCACTTTTTCTAATTAAAGTTTTGTGAATCAATTATTTCATCAGGCAAAAAGATTTTTTTAGGTCTTTTACCGATTTTATTTTCTGAAACTTTTATTTCGATTTCACTACTGCAGGCGGATTCCAGCTGTCGTTTAATACCGCTTCTTCCGGCCAATAACATCTTACATATAAAGAGAAAATTTCTTTTGGTGCAGGAAGCCAATTGCTGACTTTATCTTCAGAAGGTCGTGTGTTTTGAACATAAATGGTCAATGATCCATCGGCGTTCTTTTTTAGACTTTTATTTTTTGTTCCCAAAGAATATCTTTTAAGCTCATTTGGCGCGAAAAAATGTTCGGCATTATACAATGTAAGCGACCAGAATCCTTTTACAGGAGGAAGTTGTCCGTTTGCAAATGTTACCGTATACTTGTTTGCTCCATTTAATCTTATAGCTCCTTCATCAAAATCCTGATAAAAATATCTGGTTTCATTTGGTTTATTTACAAAAATATTGGCTTTGGCACAGGAAAGTCGTGTTAAGTAATCGTACCCAAACTGTCCTCCGTTACGTTGTGTTGTCCAATTGTATTTTACAGGATATCCTACATTTGCAAATTGAAATAATGGCGTAACGTAATTTTTATCCGCATCAATTGCAGCGTTTATGGCAACTTGTTTTAGTTTTGGGTTTTTAGCCAATGCGTCCAAAAGTGCCTGCGCCTGTGCATAAAACCCTTCTTCTCCCGGCATTGGTGGAACTTCCTTTAAAATATCAGATAATTGATCAAAGAATGTTTCAGGTTTTACCCATTTTGTTTCCGTTTTAGCACCATTTGGATCTGGTGGTGTTACTTTCGTTTTTTTCCAATCAGTTATTTTCATTTTACCATCAAAATCTTTCAGGGGATATAATCCAATTTGATTTATCAAAGGTTGTATCGCTTTTTTATCTACAGGATCATCTGTTTGAAATACACGCGGAATTACAATTCCACGACTTGTTGTAGCTCTAAAAACTGCGGTAATTCCGTCAGGTACTTTACCATTCCAGTCTTTATTAGCCAAGAGATAAAAACCAGGTTTTGTGCCATACATTTTGCCTAAACTCGCAAATCCGTCTGTACGCTGATCGCAAACCTGATATACCCAAAAACGATCACCAAAATCCGGTACCTGAACTACAACCGGACCTAATGTAAGATCTAGTGGAGACAATCCGTATACAACATCCTGATTTGGGCAAGCGACTGCTCTTTCTGCTGGTTCTACATAATCATTTAACATACATAAATGATTTGGTGGCGCTAACGGAAGTACTCCTCCCGCATATATAGCTCCCGGAAGAGCTCTAAATGTTTCTACACGATTATGAATGTTTGTCAAAGGCCAGCCCCAGGCATAAACAGTAGTAGCAAGATTCTTTACAAATGCTTCTGTCATTATAGTATTAGGAACTGGTGGAGCCGGTAATTTTTTTGCTATTGCAGTATCTGCTGAAGTTACTGTAGAATCTGCTGATTCAGAACTTACTACCTTATCTTGTTTTTTGCAAGCTGCTAACAAGAACACTAAAGAAAATAATAAAAAGAGAGTTTTTTTCATCGTATCAATTATTAAAATTTAGAAATAGAATACTGAATTTTTGGTACAAACTGAATCCTAATTTAATTCTGAACTTTAGTTAAAAATCAGAGTTTTATATATTTTAATTTGCCTTATAATTCGCTCTTACTAAATTATATCTAATGCTTAAATGAAAATTTTTAAACATGTTTCAAATTATAATTTGAAACAAAGTTTACAGGCTTTACGAGAAAATTCAAATATTTGACGGTAGATTACAAATATTCTAAATCAATACTCTTGATGTTTTATAACAGATGGACTTGCAGAATCAGGAATTAGAATAGCGATGTGTAAACATAAAATTCCAAAAAATCGATTTTGAAGTTTTCATACTTTCGATTTTAAGGTTTGGATAAGAGCTGTTTTACTCGGTTAGAGAAACAATCATATTTGGTTTCCTAATTTTCTCAACTCCCCTTTCTCGCATTAATCCTGCTGCATCGAGCATTTTGATTAAATGAATATAAGGCGTCGTCAGGTCAGATTCAGGATCTTCGGCATATGGAGATAATGAAAGCTCGAGGATTAGACATAGAAAGAATTCAAATTCTTTAAACGTTTTTTCGGCAAATGCTTTTTTAAATACAATAAAAGGATCGTCGTATTCTTCCCTTGTTAGCGAAGAAAAATGAAAAGCCGTTTCAGACCGTGAAGATTCCTTTACTTTCCATTTTTTGTTTTTCGCTTGAAGGCAATAACAGACTTTGAGAAACGAAAAGATAGCGGTGTAAAACACAAAAGCATTGCTTGGATTATCTTGTTCATAAACTTTAGTTTTATAACTGTAAATTACCAGTTCGGTTAAATTTTGTTTATAATAATCGAGACGTGCAAAAGCAAAAAAAGTTTCAATTGCCTTAAACGGATTTCCTGCCACATATTCTGTGCAAAAGTTAGTTTCGAAGCATATTTTATTCTTTTTCATACCAAAGCGATTTAAAATTTAACAGCTAATTTCCGTTCTTTCAAAAGGATAATCTAATCGAAATGCGCATATATTACCCCACAAAATGATGTATTACGGGATATTTTTCTATCTTTGAAACTCAGGATTTTTTAATCCGAAGGGCTTTATCTTTGAGCTTTTAGAAAATTAATATTCATTATGGAAGAGAAAATACATCAGGGAAGAAACGTAAAACGATTCAGAGAAATGCTTGGTATTAAACAAGACGCATTGGCTTTTGATCTGGGAAATGATTGGAATCAAAAAAAAATATCTCTTTTAGAACAAAAAGATGTAATTGAAGACGGTCTGTTGAAACAAATTTCGGCTGTATTAAAAATTCCAGTTGAAGCTTTTCAGAATTTTGACGAAGAACAAGCGGTGAATATTATTTCTAATAATTTTACAAGTAATGATACATCAACTTTAAATGCAGTTAACCCAAATTGTACATTTAATCCAATTGATAAAATTGTTCAGTTGTATGATGAAAAAATTGCATTGTATGAGCGTATGTTGAAAGAGAAAGAGGAAATGATGGCGAGGTTTGAGAAGTTGATCAATAAGTGATTACTTATAAAGATATAATAATGCAAAAAGAGACTTTCGAAGTCTCTTTTTTTTGTTTAAAACATTAGATAATTCTTTAATATTCTCCTATTTTTAATTGTTGTTACAAATTCCATGAAATTATATTTATTTCCAGTTATTTTTAATTAAATTTAGATCTATTTTTTCAAACATATCTTCAAGAAGTACAATTTTTACCGTTGCGCTTAATTCTTTTTCCTTAGTAAATTTCAATAATGACATTAATATTAATTGCAGCAATTGACTGGGGGGAAGTCCCACTCCTGAAAGTCCGTTACCAATAAGTGGCAAGTTAATATTGAATCCATTACCTTCGATTCTAACTTTTTCCCATAGCCCAGAAAGTGCAATTAACATCGATGAAGGATCACAAGTAGCTTTGCAATCGTTATCACTATTACATAATGCGAAAAGAAAGTATAAAGTTTCGCTATGCTTTAAAGTAATCGTTGTCCCTAGTGGAAATTTATTAATTTTACCTTCTGGTCTTTCTGTAATTTCGATATCTTTTCCCTCTAGTTGTCTATTCACCTCTACGTCGATTATATTATTATAACCGCCTAAAACTCTTTCAATGAATACTCCATGAACACTATTGGGTGAGACCGGCTTACCTATTAAGCTATCAAAATACTCATTAACAGGAATAACTCTATGACCATCAACCGAAAAAAGATCACCAAACTCGATTATAACTTTTGTGTTTGTATTTAGTAAATCAAATTTGACCGTTTTCTTCGGAAAGACAGAAATAATGCCTATTATAAAACTTGCTATAAAGTAAATTAATAAACAAAGGCAATTGTAACCTGTAATATTAACTCCTGATAATGCCATTAAAGGTTCTAAAAAAGTCCAAATCGAAGTATATCCGAAAATTATTGCTAAGACAAATCTCTTGGGATGTCTTTTTATACCTATTAATACTTTATTTACCATTTTTATTTGTTTTTATATAATAACCGATATGCTCTGACTTCAAATTTTCTATGCAGCTAAAGCATAATTATTTTCCCCTCCAATTGGCGTTCTTCTCGGTTTGCGATTTAAATTATTGACAAAACGAATAATTTTTTTCTCTAAATCAACTTCAACTTGATAATACTCTTTAGAATTAATATATAACTCATCTCTAATCCTTTTGTCAATAGTAATTTTCAAATCATCCGTCCTATATCCCGCAAAGTGTCCATAACTTGAGTAAGGCATATCAGATTCAATTCTAATTTTCTCTCCGAGTTCTAATTTAAAAACTCTTTTTAAACTTTCTGGTAATAAAAAAGGTCTTAAATTTTCAACATTTTCTTCACTATTATCTTTTTTATAAATCAAGTTCTGATATTTTAACTTCGATTCTACTGTATTGAATCCCACAAGTTCATAGTTCCCCCTATGTATTGAATGCGAATGTGACTCAGTTATTTCTTCGGAGGATTTTATTGTTTTTATTATTTCTGCTTTCTCATTTGAATTTATTGCTTTAGAAGAACTTCTTATTGCCTTCACTAATTTTAAAAAAAAACTTTCAAAACCATCTGAAATAAATTTTATTCTATTAGGGTCTGAAGCTGGTAAAACTACCTCTTCGGATAAATCAGCATATAATAAATCTTTTAATTCTTCAGGGATTTCACATTCTCTATATTTCACTGGTATAATTTTTTGCATTAAACCTGTTCGCTGATTAGAAATTGCTTTATTTAATTCAAACTTTACCCAATCTGATTTTACCGAAGTTGGTGAAAGAATTATGACTAGATGAGATGAAGTATTTAAAGCATTCTCTAATTTCGTCACTAAACTATCTCCTAAATCCAGTTGATCTTCGTCTAACCAAATTTCAATACTATTTTCAACTAAACAATCTTTTAAAGTTCGTACAAATTTTTTGTCTACACTACTATGAGAAATGAATACTTTCATATATTTGTTTTTATTTCTTCACTAATTTTTCAGAACACCAAGTGTAAGAAAAAAAAACAAGTAATTATTTTTTTGTTTTAAAATTTTTATCACTAATAGGAAAATTTAGTTGCGAAAAAATCAACAATCACTGTAATCATAAAATATAAAAATGGATGATATTTCAAAGGATGATTGCATAAAGTTATCTAATAAAATTAGAGAAGATATTTATAAACCTGCAAATACGTTTAAAACAACAATCTTTTTATGTGGTGCCGACATATATCAAAAAGATAAAATCCGATACCAAATTGCAGAAATAATGAAGAAAAATTGGCAATTTTCTTACACATATGACATTATATATCCCGAAGATATTTTTGATGAACTTTTACATAGTTCAAAAAAAAGAGATTTATTATCCCTAGAAGGATTATTAGCTGATAGCGTTGATGCAATAGTTTTAATACCCGAAAGCCCAGGATCCTTTGCTGAACTAGGTGCATTTGCAAATGATGGAAAATTACGAAAAAAAATAATATGCCTAGTTGATAAAAAATATAAAAAAGATAAAAGTTTTATTAATCTAGGACCTTTAAAACTTGTAAAAAAAGAGAATCCACATGGAGTTATTTTTATCGACCCAAATAATATTTCAAATGAAATGGGTAAGTTGTTAAATTCTTTAAAAAAAATGAAAAATACCAGCTTAAAAATGAGTAATGTAATTTCTCTATTACAAATTGATAATTTTTTACTACCCTCTATATATTTGTTAGAGCCTATCTCAAAATTAACTCTTATTAAACTGGTAGAGGTTGCAACTCAAGATGATTTAAATTCATTTCAAGTAACTACTACAGCTTTAACAAGTTTAACAAAAAAAAGATATGTTGAATTAACAAATACAGGTTATAAACTTACTAATCTAGGACTAGAGAATTTTCTAAAATTTAGAACTAATAGTAAAAAAAATATTAGAAAAAACAAAACTGTAGAAATTGATAATTTACGTTTAGAAATACTAAATTTGAAAAATAGAAATAAAAAATTAAGGATATAGGGAAAAATGATTTTAGACGCATTTTGTTTTATACATTTATGCGAGTGGCTGTTGTTCCAACAGCCGAGTTTTAAGCTAACTTTTATTATCACGAATTTTAAACAGAAAATCCCGTAGGTTTTCTATTTAAAATTCACTCAAAAATTTTGATGTAAAATATTTTCCCTATACCTTTTTAACAAATATAAATGAGTAACAACGGAATTATCAAATTAAACATGTTTGGATTACCAGTAATTCAAACCCTAGATGATTTTTCATTTATTTCGCATATTTCAAAATATACTATATATCAACTTTCTAAAAATTCTGATTATTATTATAAAATATACTTCATAAAAAAGAAATCAGGAAAACATAGGAAAATTTGTCAACCTAGTAGAAAGCTAAAAGGATTGCAATCGTGGATTCTTGTAAATATTCTGGAAAAGATAAAGGTTTCAAATTCTTGTAAAGGTTTTGAAAAAAATTCTTCAACTTTAGATAATGCAATACCACATGCAGGAGCAAATACGATATTAACTTTAGATTTGAAAGATTTTTTCCCATCTATCACAAGTAACCAAATATTTAATATTTTTAAAACTCTTGGATATAATGATCTAATATCCACTGTTTTTACCAATATATGTACATTTGACGGTTGTCTGCCTCAAGGTAGCCCCTGCTCTCCAAAATTAGCAAATTTAACTGCATGGAAGTTAGATTCAAGGATACAAGGTTACGTGGGCAAAAGAGGAATTAGTTATACTCGTTATGCAGATGACTTATCATTTTCAGGATTAAATCCGGTAAAAGTGGTAAATATTATACCTATGATAAAAGAAATAATTGAAGACGAGAATTTTTTAATTAATAATTCTAAAACTAGAATTTCAAGTTCAGGAAGAGCTAAAATTGTGACAGGTTTAGTAATAACGGATGAAAAAATAGGTATTGGCAAAAAAAAATTTAACAATGTCAGATCAAAAATTCATCATTTATCAATGCCTAGAGAAAATGGTAATATTAAACTACTTAATGAAGTACAGGGCTGGCTCTCATATTTAAATAGCGTTGATCGTGAAAGATTAATTAAAACGCAAAAATATATTGACCATTTAAATCAAAAATATCCGAACTCAATGATAAAATTTTTAGTAAAATAATATTTTGTTAAGACCTGAATCGTAAATTATTTATTTTAATTTATTTATTGAAAAAAAACTCATTGATATATCTAGTGTAACAACCATAGTCACCATTTTACTACTATAAATCAATTTGATTTCCAAAGATTTAAAAAAGCTTTCCTGAACTACTTTGTTTCAAGCAATTTCCTAAATAAATCATCAATAAAACAAAAACATAACATTAAAAAAAGGCATTGAAAATCAACTACAAATTGATAATCAATGCCTTTAAAATAATATATAAAATCTACTTATTCTTTCGCTTTAAGAACTTTAAAACATATAAAAAGAATCCCTAACCAAATAGGAATTAATTCTACGGATAACTTCATATTTGTGATCCACATGATGGATAAAATACCAAATAAAAACACAAAACAGATATAATTACTTACCGGATAAAATAAAGAAGGAAACTTAGTTTTTGTGTTTTCCTTGTCTTTCGAAAGTCTAAATCTTAGATGCGTATACGAAATCATAACCCAGTTAATAACTAAACAAGACACTACCAGAGACATTAAAATACTAAAAGCTTCTTCGGGCATTACTTTATTGATTAAAATACAGATCGCTGCAAAACACGAAGAAATTAAAATAGCATTAATGGGTACTGCATGTCGGTTTAGCTTCTTTAAAAACTTAGGCGCACTACCCTGATCTGCTAAACCGTATAACATACGCGAATTACTATATACACTACTATTATACACGGATAAAGCGGCAGTTAATACAATTAAATTAAGCACATTAGCAATAAGTTTTGTGAAAAATATTTTGGTGCCAAATAGCTCAAATTCCATTCCGTTTAGGTTTTGAAAAACCATTACAAATGGGCTGCTATCTGTAGTAATTTGTCTCCAAGGTGACAAAGCAAATAAGATTACCAATGCACCAACATAAAATATAAGGATTCTATAAATAACCTGATTGGTCGCTTTCGGAATGTTTTTTTCAGGATTTTCGGCTTCAGCAGCGGTAATTCCAATAAGCTCTAAACCTCCAAAAGAGAACATAATAAGCGCCATTGCAGATAATAATCCTTGAAAATCACCCTTTGCAGTTTTCTCAAAGAAACCTTTTGGAAAGAAACCTCCATCGTTATACAAATTATGAATTGTAGCGTGTTCTCCTCCTGTTCCGCTTATTAGCAAATAAGTACCAAAAAGTATCATTGCAATAATGGCAACAACTTTTATAATTGAAAACCAGAATTCTGTTTCTCCGTAAACTTTTACAGAGGCAAAATTCAGAGCATTAATAACCAGAAAGAAAAACAAACTAGATGCCCAAAGCGGAATTTCGGGCCACCAAAACTGCACATAAACACCAATGGCTGTAAGCTCAGCCATACTCACTAAAATATATAAAATCCAATAATTCCAACCCGATGCAAAACCGGCAAAAGAACCGCAATATTTATAAGCAAAGTGACTAAAACTTCCAGAAACAGGTTCTTCGACAACCATTTCGCCAAGTTGTCTCATTATAAAAAAAGCAATAATTCCTGCAATAGCATATCCTAAAATAACAGATGGTCCTGCTAATACCGCTGCCGGACCAATACCAAGGAAAAGTCCCGTTCCTATTGATCCGCCCAAGGCAATTAACTGAATATGGCGATTTGTCAGCCCGCGTTTAAGCTGATTATCTTGTACGTTTTCTTGTGTGTTTTTCACAAATTAGATTTTTAAGCGAGTAAAATATACCCACAAATGTATAAACAGCGAATATAAGTTAAAAAAGGAATCCTGCAAAGCACGCATTATACCAAAGGAATATTTATTTGTCTTTGTGAAGGCAAAACAAATAAAAACAGCAATTTATTTACAGGAATACTTTTAGCTAAAAACCAGAACTAATTTTGTGTATATAAATTAAAAAAAGGAATATCCACCACGAGGTTCAATCCATATCTTACATAATAATTCTTATCTACATTGATGTCTGTTGCTGTAACTTCTCTCAATTGCGGACCTAATTGTGCGCCTACACCAACCGATATAGGACATTTTCCAAAGCCCAAATAAAAATATAAACCTGGTGAAATAATATTTGAGAGCGTAACCTCAGAAGCAACTTTACTGCCATCATCTCCAGCTCTAAACGCAGCTACAGCACCAACGTCTATTAAGGGAACAAAAATGGTAAAACTTTTACCTCCTACATCAACAATATTATCGCCCTTCCCTCTTGTTCTAGGCTTTTTATCACAACCAAATTTCCAGATATTTCCCCAACTGAAAGCTATACCTACCGGAGCTGTAACGCCGTATGAAAATGCGTATCGATCCTCCTTCTTAAAAGTAGGCATATATTCAGCACCGACAAATGGCCCTATGTAAGCATTCAATGAAATATTAAAATCTGTTTCTCGCTTAATAGATGAACTGCCAACAGGCAATACTGCTGTTTCAATAGCCGCTTTAACTTCGTCAGAACTTTTGGCTTCTACAATATTGGCCATGAAAGTTCCGTATTTGATATATTTTTCTTTTAATTCAGGATTTATACCTTTTATTTCAGGAAGCAAAAGCGAAGTGTGCAATATCAACGCACTGTAGTTTTGTGATTTAATATCATAACACAGGTTTGTAGCGGCGTCAATAACCGTTACAAATTTTTTAATATCAGCAGTTAACTTTGAAGCAGTAGAATCTATAGCTGGATTATTAGGAAGCAGTTGAACAGTTAATTTCAGAAAATCAGAAATAGAAGATGCATACTCGGCATATTGTATTATTGAAGGTTGTTCACTTTTTTGTGTTATAGCTATAATGCTTTTTGTATTATCAGCTACACTACTCGCTTTTAGAGCAATATTTCTAAACGATTCAATAAACTTACGACCAGCCGGATCTTTCCATTTCGTATTTAATTCTGTTAAAAAACTTTGCAATGTAATTGATAGCGTTTTAAACTTAACTGGACGACTGCTATTCTTATCTGCTTCATAAAGCAATCCGAAATAGATTCTTAATGTAATATCATCTTTTATTAAGTCGTTAACTTGTTGTTTTGTAATCCAAACTCTATCATCGTCATTGCTTCTTAAAGATTTTGAGATTAAATTAACAAACAGGATTGCATTCGAAAAATTATCCTCAGGTTCACATGCTTTATCATTTGCAATCTGATCTATAATATCGGCAGTATTAGTTCCTTTAATAATTTCATCTGCTGTAATTATTGCGGCACTGATAGATCTGCCAGAAATACTATCTTTTAAAAAATGAGATATGGCATCTGCTCGCACTTTTATTATTTCATCGGTCCCATAACCTTCATAGCTAGACGTTTCACGTAAATTTAGAAGATTGGAACTAATAGCATTCAAATCTTTTTGAAATGAAGCTCTCAAAGCAGGTAACATTGCTGCATAATTATAGGCTGCTATATTATTTATAACACTTACAGTAGTGGGAAAAACAATTCTTGCTTCAGGATACTTACGCAGAAAATCTTGAAACTTTCTAAAAAAAGCAACGTTTAATTCCTCTTTGCTGCGTTCTACTAAAAATTTGGCAAGACCGTCAGCAAAGTTTGTGACATCAAGATTACCAACAGAGGAAAAAAAATTGCCTTTTAAATATTGATTATCTTCTCCTGCTGGTGCAGAAACCGATAGAAATGGGTTTCCACTAAAAACTGTAGCTATTTGGTTTTCTGTTAATTCAGCATCTGGAACATAATTTCTTAATATTTGATAAGCAGCAGGATTTTTTGTGACGACGACTTTGTTATTAAATATAACAGGTTTTAATTCAGCGAGTTTTTTCGCATCATAGTAGATATTTTGCCCATGTCCTGCACTAAATATTAGTACCGTGATAATCAATATTGAAATTTTCTTCATATTAAAATTTTAAAGGATTTAAGAAACTATACGAATCCGAATAATTACCTGATAAAGATTTTATTAACAATAAAACATCTGCCTTAGATGAGTTTTTATCTAATTGTTTGGTCGAAAAAAGTAATGCAATTATGGAAGTTATTACAGAAGTTGCCCAGCTTGAAGACACATCATTTGTTTTTGAATAGTCAATTCCATTTCCTTTAAATGATGTATAACCAAGAATAGGTAATAAAAAATTTAAACGAGAATCAATTTTAGCGGCATTATTAGCAAGAAACTCAAGTGATGCCGTACCAACCGAAACCGCGTTTTCGCTGTTTACTAATGGACAATTATCAATTTTTCGAAGTGTTTCATTCGTGCCAGCAGAACAAACAAAAAATACATTTTCTAAATCTTTGAATTTATCAAGGGCAAATTGTAAACTATCGTCTATGTTATAACTAACATTTATAATTACTTTGGTGTCTTTAAATAAAGAAATACAATTAATAAGTTTCTCATAATATTTATCATCCATTATCAAATTTCCATTCACATCATTATAGGTTAAATCTAGAATCGTAGCTGCAGAGCAAATTCCTTTTATAGTTGAAGTTGCATTAGAGCCAATTATGCCTGCTATAAAGTTGCTGTGTGACAATGGTACCTTTTCTGTAAGAATATTACCTGGTCGTAATATATTTTCGAATTTCAAATTCGTGCTAATAGGAAGATCTATAATTCCAATAACCGAATTTATCCCCTTTGTTTTTTTGATTTCTTCAGGAATATTCAAAAGGAAATTATAGTCTATAACTTGTTTAAGGTTTGTTCCGTCAAACCGTTCATCAATATACTTCTGAACATTTACACCCGCCTTATTTATAGTTGGTTGAAAAGATGAAACATCTCCACTTACCCACTTATCACTTACCCAACCATCTTCTATTTTATGCCAAACACCCAAGATGTTTTCATGTTGCTCAGTACTTTCATGAATAGAATCTTTTACAATAACCCCTACAACATTACTTTTCTTCGCAAAATCAATTACGGGAGTTTTACGAACGTTGAGTTTATTTGCTGTGACTACTACTTTCATAATTATATTCCTTTATTAATCCAGTTCAGAAACTGCAAAACACTATTGGCATAATTTTCCGCCTTTTTTCCGCTGCCATTATAAGCTTTAATGGTATGAAAGAGATCATTTGTATTATTTTTCCATTTGCTCATAAGTTCCTTCATAACCTTTTCAATACAATCATCAATAAAATACCAGCGTTTTTGTTCGAAAAAAGCTTGATCTGTTTGGATATGCTGCAAATCATACTGAAAAAGTCCATAACCTGCATATACCCAATGTTTTGGTCCCCAACCTCTTAATGCTCTTGTTTTATTAGCTTCTGTGATAAGTTCATTTGCTAGCGTCTGTCCGTATTTTTTTATAAAAGCTGCTGTATTTTCAGGAAACGCTTTTCGGGTTCCATTAGCATCACCACTGGCATCAAAAACACAAAAGCTTAATATCTCTTCAGGTGTATATTCATTAATCCATTTATAAATATAAATAGCAGTCTCTTTGCAAACAATTGCATAAAGTAATTGTTTTGTAAAAGGTGTATTCTCTACAGCAGTTTCGCATTTAGAGCCAAAATGTGTTTCCATCCACCTTGCTACCTTCAAACATTGTGTTTCATTTAGCGGTAAGTCTTCCGGCGGAGCTTTTGGCAATCCAATAGTTGCTTTACCTAAATTGCTATTAGTTACAGGAGAAGTATTGTTTGTTGAAGTCAGCGAAATAACGTCAAGTCCTTCTCCCCAATAATAATATCCGCTTTGATCACAGTACCACTTACCCAGAATATTTGTTAACTTTTCTTCCCCTTCGAATATGTGTCCCTTGAAAACTGCTCCTTTGATATTTGATTTATCATTAAAATCAGTTATCGGACCTGTTCGTTTATTCAATTTATTTACGATTACTTTTAACTGTGCCATAATTAACCAACAGCCTCCTCACCTGAATTGTTATTATTATTTGTTACCGGACTTGTACTGTTAGAATTTGAACCCGTTCCATTTGGCTTCCCTCCCGTTGGATCAGGATCTGTAGTTGGAGAAGCTTTAGATCCGGCACCGCGAACACTAATTAATTTGCTAAGCAGATCAAACCAAAACGGAGCGCCTAAAGTCAACGCTAATGCTGTTATCAGCCAACCCATAATAGTTTCCCATTCTCCTTTTTGATAGGAACTATACTGCAACCATTTAGCATCTTGTATTATGGGACATCGCTTGTTTAAAACGATCATTTTATTTAAAGTATCTTTGAACGTCGTTAAGCTATCAGAATGGTTTTCTTTCAATTTATTAGTTACCGTATCTTTCTCTTTTTTTAACTCTAGAATATCTTCATTCAGTTTTTTAATATTCTCTTTAAAAGCCGGAATAATAAGTAATGAATCTTTTGTTTTTATTTGTTTATTGAAACTGTCAAGTGTTATTAAAGAAGACTCAATTAATGCGATTTTTTTCTGTAAAACGCTTATGTTTTTCTTTACTTGTAATGCATCTTTATCACATTTAAAATACTTTTCACAAGTAGTACACGAATCCTTCCAGGGTCTACCTAAACCCATAATACTCTCCGCTTCCTTAGCATCCTTAGCCACCATTTTATAAGTATTTTGAAGATCTGTCTCATTTTGTGGCAGTGTTCCTTTTCGAATATGATCAACAGTACCGGCATAATTTCCCTGATCTTTAATAGCCATTTGAACAAGCTGTTCTCTTGCAACTTTATCTTTGCTCAGAATTCGGTGAATAGCAATCGTGTCCACATTAAAAGTACAAGCCATTATAAAACCAATAACAAACAACAAAACTCTGGTATATCTTCTATACCAACCCGTCGTTCTCTCCATTGTATCGTTGAACCATTGTTCCAGCATTGCTTTAAATAAATCAATATCCGCACCCGATTCCTGCCAAAGTGATCTTAGAAAAAAAGCTGTATTGGGATTTATTTCAACAGTTTGAGAAGCTGTTATTGTGCCAACTTGCTGAAGATTTTTTTCTTCAATTAATAGCTTAAAAGCCGGATTTGACTTATCATCTTGAGCATTTCCGCTACTAATAGGTAATTTATAAATTCTACCTTCTTTTATCGATTGATTTATGGTTTGTATTGCTTGTGATTCAGGCTTATCGAAGCCTTTTAATAAATCGATAATTACTTTCGAAAAATTAGCTGCAGTCAAATAAGCCGGTTTACTGTAGTAGTTATCTTCTCCCAGATATTTAATTAATGGGTGTGCATAAAACCAAACTGCTACTTTCTTGTTTTTAAGCATATTGACTAATCCAAACAAATGAAGTGTTCCATATATCCTATCATCAATAAAAGAAGACCACGTTACTTTTGTTTTGCCATCTTCCAACATTCTAAGAATGGCTTTCTCAAGCAGTTTTGCTCTAAAAGAAAATCTTACGGCAATCATTTCCTGAACTATTGTTGCTAAAAGACTATACAGCAAGAAGATGAAAGTAAGTCCAATAAAAACATCAAGGGCGACATTATTTATCATATCGAGAGTATTTAGATATTTATAAATATTAACTTTTATGAATGAGACCAAAATTGCAAACAAATCTGATTAATAGCATCTCTCCAACTAAATGAAAATATGTCAAAAAAATACAGAATCCATTATGCTTTCTTACATAATATACAAATTAGCCAAACCACATAAAAAGCTAAAAATCAAATAATTAAAAACAAATCGAAATTAAAAAAAATAAATAATATACTACAGGGTAAAAACACCTGTTTTGCATTGATTCATCTTTTTTATCTCTTTTAAGCAGTAAATTGTACCTCTTGATTTATTTTATTTTAAAAAACTGCTAAAAGCATATATCTGTTAGCTGCAAACCTTGAAAACAATAATAGATTTTTCACAAATATATATGCTCATTATAGATCTCAATTATGGCAAAACCGTAAAATTTTGTGCGTAATTCTTTCTGCTATTTTCCTTTTCTTCCTTATCAAATTCAAGTATTCAAGTATTTGCTATCCTCTAAATCTTACAAGTTTTTTTTATCAATATGGTTAATTTACTGAATAAATTGATTAATTTTAATCTTAAAATTCCTAAATAAAGACAGTAAATTTATAAATTTTATAATAATAGCTTAACTTTAAAGGTCCTAAATTTGAATTCTAACAACCTTATTTTTTAACAAATGAAACACTTTTACCAAACTCGCCATCTCATGGCCTTTTTAAGTCTTTTTTGGTGCTTCTCAATGTCCTTATTTGCACAAGGAACATCTCCGGCACCTCAAAATTTGCCTTATGTACAAGATTTTTCCTTATTAGAAGCGACCTCTACCGCATATCCCTCAGGATTACAGGGTTGGACAGCAAGTACAATTCCCGGAAGTTCATACAATACAAACGCTGTCTTAGTAGGAGATCGAGCGCTAACAGCCAGCAGCTCTGCTTCTACCACAAGTGGTAATATTCATAATTACAATGGAAAAATTGGATTTTTAAATTCCGGTTCATTAGACTTAACAATTGGTTTAGCAATTAACACATTGACAAAGTCAGGCATCGTAGTACAATATGATGCGATGGTAATTCGTAATCCTTATGACGGAACTGCCAACACTCGTATTAATGAAATGGTTTTGCAATATCGAATAGGAGAATCTTCAGTTTTTACTACTTTGCCTTCGACTTCATATTTAAGCAATACTGTTAAACAAACGACTTCCGGAGTTACTTCTCCTTTAAATCCCGTTACGATTAGTGTAATTTTACCGACTGAATGCGACAATCAGCCGGTTGTACAATTAAGATGGATTTCCAGACAAAATTCAGGCGCAGGTTCTCGTCCTTCTTTTGCTATTGATAATATTACGATTCAAAATGACACTACTCCGCCTGCATACGCTGATGGATATCCTAAAATAGAAAATATCCTATCCAATGGTTTTGATTTTTCAACTCAACTAAACGAAACTGGAAAAACATATTTTGTATTATTAGCATCAGGAAGTTCAAAACCAAGCGCTTCTCAAATCAAATCAGGTTTGGATGCCAATGGAAATGCCGCTTTACAATCTGGTATATTTGATGTGACCGACAAAACTTTGGCTTACACTAAAAGTATTTCCAATTTAACTATTGATACAGATTACGTTGTTTACGCTATTTCAGAAGATTCTTATGGCAATATTCAAACTGACAGTAATCAGCTGAATGTAAAAACCTCTAATGTTTTAGTACCTTCAATATCCATAACAAAGAATATAATAGATTTTGGTTTTTCAGAACAAAATTTTGCATCCAAAACAAGCAGTTATCAAATTCAGGCGCTTCATCTTAATGATGTAGTTACTGTTACTGCTTCAAATAATTTTACAATTTCAAAAAATCCAAATGATAGTTTCCAATCTTCTTTGGTTTTTAATGTACAAGATTTTGATACTAATAATACTCCAACGGTTTATGTGCGATTCACACCTAATGGAACTGGTAATTTTTCGGGACAAATAGACCATCAAACTTCAGGAGCAAGTACAAAAACGGTATTATTAACCGGTACAGGAATCAATCCTTATTCTCAAAATTTTAATGATGTAAATGTACTTACAAACAGTGGCTGGACTGCTTATAGCGTTGCAGGTGATAAAATTAAATGGGCAAGTACAAGCAGCCGTTTTAATAGTTCACCAGCAGCAGTCTCCATAAATGGTTATGCCGAAAACGGAGCTAGTAAGGATTGGTTAATTTCACCTCGATTACATTTAGATAGTTTCGATAAATTTCCATTATTATCTTTTTATTCCCGTAAATTCTATTCGGGTCCAAACTTAAAATTAATGGTTTCTGTTAATTATGACGGAACAAGCAGCCCTGAAACTGCTACATGGACAGAAATTGAAGGTGATTTCCCTTTAACTACAGGAGTTTTTAAAGCGTCTAACTTCATCAATTTAAGTGCTTATAAATCTGATAACACTTATATCGCGTGGGTATATGAAACTACTGCTTCAGGTGCAGATAATGCAGCCGAATGGACAATTGATGATGTAAGTATTACCAATGAAGCAACATTTTTAGCTTCTAATCCGAATTTAAATTTTAGCGAAACAAACGCAAATTCAACTTCAGACAGTCAATCGTTTATTTTCATGGCTGGAGGTTATGGTGATTTTACGATTTCTGCACCAACCAATTTTCAATTAGCGCTTGACAATACTAATTTTCAATCCAGTATTACTGTTTCTGCAAATGATGCATTAGTTGGTAAAACTATTTATGCACGTTTTGCTCCTTCAGTAAAAGCATTAAGTTTAGAAGGCTCTTTAACGGTTACATCTACCGGATTAAACCAACAAATAGGTCGTTTTACAGGTTCTTCTTTTCCAAAATCTGAAACTTTTGATATTGTAAGTTACAACTTAGAGTTTTTTGGAAGTGATGTAGTTGGAACAAGCGGAGAATTTGGTCCAATTGACGATGCATTGCAAGTTGAAAATGTAGCTAAAGTAATGAATAAATTAAACGCCGATGTTTATGTCGTTCAGGAAGTTTCTGATGAAGCTGCTTTGGAATCTTTGATTCAGAAAATAAGCGTAAATGGTAAAACATTTGACAAAAGTATTTCTCCGGCGTGGTCTTATTCATTTTCGCCACCAGATCCTCTTTTCCCTCCTCAAAAACTAGTGGTTATTTACAATACACAAACAACCAAAGTAAATAAAACACGCGTTATGTTTAACACTTTGTACGATAATATTCGTGCAGGAAATACCAGTTTACCTAATTATCCTGGTGGTAATAGTTCTAGTTTCTTTGCTTCCGGACGTTTGCCTTATTTAGTGAATGTTGAAACGAACATTAACGGCGTTAAAAAAGAAATCAACATTATCGATCTTCATGGTCGCGCCAATAGCGGAACTGATATTTCGAAATATAACATGCGTAAATACGACGCTGAATTATTAAAAGATAGTTTAGATGTAGAATTTCCTGATGCAAACTTTATGATTCTGGGAGATTATAATGATGATGTCGATGTATCTGTTATTACTCCGAATCCTTCTTCGTATCAAAAAATAGTAGAAGATACTGCTCGTTATAATGCTTTAACTTTAGAAATTAGTAAAGCAGGAGCTTATAGTTACTTAGCTTCGGGAGGATTTTTAGATCATATTATTATTTCTAATGAACTGACAAACGAGTATATTCCAAATTCTACTACTGTTTATGATCCGCGTTTGGATATTCCGAATTATGTGAATACAACCTCTGATCACGGACCTGTTATTGCACGTTTTGATTTTAAGAAAGCAGCGCAAAGCATAAACTTCCCTTCTATCACTATTACAGATGCTACATCTTATGATCTAAATGCTACAGCAACATCTAGTTTAGCAGTTACTTATGCAAGTTCTAATGAAGCTATTGCAAAAATTAGTAACGGAAAAATCCAGGTAATTAGCGCAGGAACAGTAACAATTACAGCTTCTCAATCAGGAAACGAATATTATTTGGCTGCAGCCGATGTTACTCAGTCTTTAACCATAACTGACACAAAATTACCTGTTATTACAGCACCTGCAACAATAACGCAAAGTAATGATACAGGAATATGCGGAGCAAAAATTACCTATGTAGCTCCAGTAGGAACCGACAATTTTCCGGGAGCAACTACGGTTCAAACTGCAGGATTAGCTTCTGGTACTGTATTTCCGGTTGGAGTAACAACAAATACATTTAAAGTAACTGATGCGTCTGGAAATACAGCAACAACCTCATTTAATGTAATTGTAAAAGACACTGAATTACCAATATTAAGCTGTCAGGAAAACATTATCCAGAAAAAAGATAACAGAATAAATGGTGCGGTAGTAACCTATTCTACTCCTTTAGCAACTGATAACTGTTCTGCTATTACCGTTACACAAACATCAGGATTGAAATCAGGAAGTGTTTTCCCAATGGGTATTACTACCAATACTTTCAAAGTAGTTGATGCAGCAGGAAATACAACAAGTTGTTCTTTTACTGTAAATATTGTAAAAACTTTACCACCAGATTGTGAACCAAACGGAGGAGTTTCGATAAAAGCATATCCTAATCCTGCAACTGACTTTGTCAATTTTACGGTTAAAGCAGACAAACCAAAAAATATGACAATAAAATTGTATGACATATTTGGATTTCAGGTTGTTACACCAGTAGAAATAACAGGAAATGCAACTGAAAACACCGTACAAATAGATATCAGTCGTCTTTGGAGAGGTATTTATATTTACACTTTAAGTAGTGGTAACAAAATACTATCTATTAATAAAATCATCAAAAAATAAAATAACTTACCTTATATTAAAAATGCCGGATTCCTTTAAAGAGTCCGGCATTTTTTGTATCCTGTAATTTTGGATTCTTTCGCATCTAGAGCTAAGTTTTGTCTAAAACAGATGCAACAAAATCTTTCTATTTTATAAGTACACTTTTATATTTAGCTATATTTTTTAAAACAATGCCGGTGCCTCTAACCACCGCTCTTAAAGGATCTTCTGCAATAAATACGGGTAATTCTGTCTTCTGTGATATTCGTTTATCAAGACCGCGCAACAGTGCTCCTCCTCCTGCGAGATATAATCCTGCATTATAAATGTCGGCAGCAAGTTCCGGCGGCGTCAATGAAAGCGTCACCATAATGGCATCTTCAATTCTTTGTATTGATTTATCTAAAGCTCTTGCAATTTCACGATAACTAACGTGTACCTCCTTAGGTTTTCCGGTAAGAAGATCCCTTCCGCGAACCGTTATGTCATCAGGAGCCGTTTCAAGTTCTTCCATAGCAGCTCCAACATCAATTTTTATTGCCTCTGCAGACGCCTCTCCAATATACAAATTATGGTGAGTTCTCATGTAATACAAGATATCATTGGTAAAAACATCACCGGCAATTTTTATCGATTTGTCGCAAATTATACCTCCAAGAGCAATAACGGCAATTTCGGTAGTTCCTCCTCCAACATCCACAATGATGTTTCCTTGAGGAAGCATAACATCCAGCCCCATTCCAATCGCAGCTGCCATAGGCTCATGAATTAAAAATACTTCTTTACCATTTACTCTTTCGCAAGACTCCTTTACTGCTCTCATTTCCACTTCCGTTATACCACTGGGAATACATACAATCATTCGCAATGCAGGAGTAAAAAAGTTTTTCTTCAATTCTGGTATGTTTTTTATAAACCAGCTGATCATTTTTTCCGAAGCATCAAAATCAGCAATAACGCCATCTTTTAGCGGTCGGATTGTTTTAATATTTTCATGTGTTTTACCCTGCATTAAACTAGCTTCTTTACCTACAGCGATAATTTTTCCATTCCTGATATCTCTTGCCACAATTGATGGACTATCTACTACGATTTTTCCGTCATAAATTATTAAAGTATTAGCCGTTCCTAAATCCATAGCTATTTCCACTATCATAAAATCAAATAAGCCCATAATATAGTTTTGTTTAAGAACGCTTTTGTTACTGCTTTATTCTCTAAAAACACGAAAATTTAACTACAATTCTTGCTCTCTGGCTGATATTTAGGTAAAAAACGAATTACAACTAACCAATTTTATAATTTTATTAATGAGAATTTTTGTTCAATGAGGCTCAATTTTTCTTTGTAAAGTAGTTGATTAGAAAAACGAAATATAGAAGTATTAATTTGAGATCATCAGGATACAAGAAGATTGTAATCCTTAAATTTTATTTCCTTAACAAATCAGCAACAACCTATATTCTCCTTCATTTTCTATTGGTGCTCTATGAATACAAGGCAAAACTTCTTGTTTTGGATGATCTACGGCCAATCGCCAAAGATGTCCTAAACCCAGATTAACAAGTTCTGCATCTGCATTTAGCTGATAATGCAGATCGAAATAATTTTCCTTCAAAAAGTCTTCGAATTCTTCTTCTGGTCCATCATGCAGCTCTTTTAACTTTGTTCGGATTTCCGGAATCAGGATTTTTTGTTCTGCTCCCGAATTAGAAACAATATCACTTGCCGCTCCGTGATACGTACATAAAAAAGTATCTGTTGCAATGGGCGAACGGTCAACATGAAACGAATACACATCTGTCGATATGAAATCAAATTCGTCGTCACGTTCATAACACTTTAGTAAATTAAGAGAAGGCGAAGCGCCAAAATCCGTTAATAATTGCAAATCGTTTAAGATTATTTCTCTTGCTATATTTCCCTTTTCTGATAATTGGAGCGCTATTAGATCCTCGGGATAAACTTCGGTTATGTTATCTTCTAAAGACAATTGCGCTACAATCTCATTAAAATCGCCATCCAAATTTCTGTACCAGCATAATGCGTTCCTTTCTCCTTTGAAATCAGTATTTATAAGCTCAGAAAAAGTAGAAACTAGTCCTATTTGGCTGTTGTCAGAAAATGTATTGTTCATCGTATATCTTAAGAAGCAAGTTACTTTATAGATTACAAAATTATATAATAGTAATCAGTTGCGGTGTTTTTATTGTTATAAACATTAGCTCCAAATCTCATTAAGTTAAATACTATATATAATCTTATTTGCAACATAAGATACTAAATCATTAATTATCTGAATCTTATACATTCTTTTTCACCTCTTTTTACTAATACTCATTTTAAAACCTAAAAAATAGGCAGAAAATACCACTTCGGGATTTCTGTGTACCCAAAATCGTACTTTTTTAATCCATTTACAAATTGTTATTAATCAACTTTGCTATATCAATTACTAATCTCATTGATACTGATTTTGAAAATTATTAAAAGCTTTCTATTTCATTATCAACGATGTAATTGTTATTTTTTTACTAACCCTAAACCTTTAAAAATGAAAAAATTATTAAAATTAACAAGTTTGCTTTTTATTACAGCATTAGTGTTTAACTCCTGCGAAAAGGAACAAGATTTAAATGCGCAGCAAAGCGTTAACAAAGACGAGAGCCAAATCGTCAACAATGAATTACAACAAAACACTAAAAAAGCCGCCGCATCAGCTGCTGCTGCATTAGCAGGTAGTGCCGGATCGAGAACAATCACTTTGCAAACCAATACATTATCATGTCCGGGTGGTTTGTGTACGTCTTATGGAGTTTGGTCTGAAGGTGTTTACACGGTTTGGTTCCAAATGAAATTTAATTCGGGATTTTACTGGAGCCGAGGCGGTAAATGCGGATACGGTATATTAATTGGTGACCAAAACACTGGTGGTGATCCGGGATGGGATGGAAATGGCGGAAGTGCCAGATTCATGTGGTATTGCCCAAATGGATCCAATTCTGCTAAAGGAAGCGGAGCTTATCTTCAGCCTTATGTGTATTATAGAGATCAGCCGGGGCAATTTGGTAATGATTTCGGAAAAAAATACTTCATCCAAGAAGGAGTTACTTATAACTGTCAGATATCTGTTAAGTTAAATACGGGATCTAGCACAAACGGATATGTCAAATATTATGTAAATGGAACAGAATTATTGAATCAAACCATTCGTTGGGTAACTAACGATTCTAAGCGAAATGTAAATGCAGTAAGTCTACACACTTTCCGAGGCGGAAGTCAGGAATATTGGAAAGCTCCGGTAACAAGTTCTATTACTTATCCAAGCGCGTCTTGGGATGCGCAATAGTTGTTATTCACTTTAAAACAATTTTGGTCGGAATAAAATAAAATCCAGCAACAAAATGATTTATAAATTATTCCGTAAAAGCCAATCACAAAAAAGCCCATTTCTTAGGAAATGGGCTTTTTTTTATAATGAACCTGCTTTTACAAAAGTCTGCCAACCACGCATTGTATCAATAAAACGTTCACTTAATCCGCCTTGACGCAAATAATCTGCCATTACAGGTAATTGCGGACTATCGTACATTGCGTCTGCTTTTACCTGAAGCGGAAAATCACGCTGAAGAATCGCTGCACGAGCAATAAGTACAAAATCACAACCTTCATCCAGAAGTTCTCCGGCACGTTGCGCACTCATAATTTTTCCTGCAGCACCTAAACGTACTCCCTTACGGGGAAGTTCGGTAAAAACGCTCAACATAGTTTTGCCTTTAAAAGTTCCTTCACGAACGATTTGAGCCGAATCCCACAAAGCTAAATCTAAATAATCGATTAATTCCCGATCAAAAATATCCGCGGTCACTTCCCGTAATTCCTCCAAAAGAAGTCCGTATCGCTCAATCGACAATCGCCATCCAATTTGAAAATCCGGGCCGCAAGCTTTGCGAATTCCTTCAATAACTTCAATTGTAAAACGAGCACGATTCTCCAGACTTCCACCGTATTTATCGGTTCTATCATTCAAATTTGGAGACATAAATTCCGAAAGAATCCATCCAAAAGCACCATGAACTGAAATTCCGTCAAATCCTGCCAGTTGAGCCCTTTTCGCAGCAGCGATAAAACTATCCTGAATTCGTTCTACTTCTTCGGTTGTAATTGCTTTGATTCCTTCTACTGTTTTTCCCGATGCAGGAGCCGGAATCCCTCCTATTGAAGCTTTGGCACGATGTCCGGCGTGATGCAATTGCACCGCTGATAATCCGCCTCCATTGCGAATAGAAGTTGCCATTTTGCTTAAACCCGATAAATGATTATCACTATGAATCCCTAACTGGCGCTCGAAAGCTATACCTCCGGCTTCTACGGTTGAGGCGCTGGTTTGAATTAATCCGTAACCGCCTTGAGAAAGTTGTTCCATCCAATATTGGTCGTATTCAGATGCTGTACCATCAAAATCACTTTGCTGACTCGTTAACGGCGCTAACATAAAACGATTTCTCATTGCCGAACCATGCAGCAAACTAAGAGGTTTAAATAAATCAGAAACAGACATATTATTTATTTTTTAAAGTTCTACTTATGTGAATTATTATCTGATGCAAAGTTGCTTAGAGATTGCTTCGGAAGAAATGGAGAATTTTTACTTTATAATGGACGTTTTGAATCTAATTTTCCAAAGTCATATTTTATTCTAAGTTTTTAAATCCTACCAATAACAGTATCTCGTAAGAAATCTGATGCTGAAAAAATTCTCCATCATAAAGTAAATTTCATCCATTCTTTAGCGACAATTGCTGCCGGATCTTTGCCCTGTTAATAAAAATTAATCAAATGAAAAAAACAGCAATTATTATTCTGTCTGATCCAAAAGTAGGTTCAGAAGAAGCGTTAGGACGTGTATTCAATGCTTTAGCATCAGCATATGAATTCAAACACGAAGGTGAAGATGTCAAAATTATTTTTCAGGGTGCAGGTATTAGATGGCCTGAACAACTGGAAAAACCTGAACATCCGGTTCACGCTCTTTATAACGAAGTAAAAGATCATGTTCACGGTCTTTCTAAAGGTTGCGTTGCCGTATTTGGTACTGAAATTTCAGGTTATGAATTATTGAATGATAATGAAGTTCCGGGAACTCCGGGTTTGCCAAGTTTTGTTAACCTTAGAAAAGAAGGTTACGAAATTTTGATTTTCTAACTCTGTTTTAAACTGTCCTCTTATTCTTTTAGAGGACAGTTTTTAATCATGTAAAAAAATGTTAAACACATCGAAACATAGATTTTATGTGCAAAAAAAAGGAGACAAAAAGAAATACATTTCTTTCACATAGCTTACTATGTGTATTTAGATTAAGTGAAACGCCTTATTTTAGTTTATCCCGATGCTTCGGGACTATGTTTCTATGTGTTAAAAAAATATACCTTTATAAAATCAAACGTAAATGACCTTTAAATTATAAATTATGCAAAAGGAATTTCAAGATTATATGCATCAATGTTTGGATCTTGCTAAAACTGCTTTGGCAGAAGGTAATCCGCCTGTGGGTGCCATTATTGTTTTAGATAAAAAAGTAATTGGTACAGGTATCGAATCAGGAAAATCAACTGGAGACATTACCAATCATGCCGAAATAATGGCAATTAGAGACGCGTTAAAAAATGGATTTTCAGATAAACTACATTTGGCAAAAATGTACACTACACATGAACCTTGTATTATGTGTTCGTATATGATTCGCCATCACAAAATACCTGAAATCGTTTATGGTACAAGTGTTCCTTATGTTGGCGGTTTCACATCAAAATACAATGTTTTGGCAACAGAAGATGTTCCGAAATGGGGAAATAAACCAAAAGTTATCGGCGATATTTGTACAGAAGAATGCAATGCTCTTAATGCTCAATTTTTAGAATTATTAAACAAATCGTGAATCGTTATGTTATCACAATCTGTATATACGCTGGTTAATCAGCAAAATGGCAACTTATCATTCAAAGTATTTGAGTTTGATAACAGTAGTTATTTTGATCATATTCAGCGCAATAATTACTTTACGTTGATTCTTATTACGTCAGGCGAAGGATTAGCTAAGGTTGATCTTTCCGAATATAGTTTTAAAGAAAATACTTTGTTTGCTTTTTATCCATATCAGCCTTTTATGTTGGCTTCAGAAGGAGTTTTGACCGGAATTTCTATTCAGTTTCATCATGATTTTTTCTGCATATACAGAAATCACAAAGAGATCGCCGCAAATGGTATTTTGTTCAACAATATTTATCAGCAGCCTTTTATACTTCTAGATCAAAATAATAAACAAACGCTCCTAAATATCGTTAACGAAATTATCGCCGAATTGAAAATGGAAGCTTTGAGAAAAGATGAGGTTTTGGTTTCTTATCTCAAAATATTTTTAGTGCTTGCAACCCGAATAAAACTCGAGCAACAAACTATTAACAATGAAGTTCGCAATGACAAACAATTGCTTATTATCCAAAACTTAAGAAATGCAATTGAAGATAATTTCCGAACCAAACATTCTGCAAGTGAATATGCCGATATGCTTCATGTAACGCCTGTTGTGCTTGCACGAGCTGCAAAAAATCACTTCAACATGACACTTTCTGACTTGATAACCGAAAGAATCATTGTCGAAGCAAAAAGAGAACTATATCTCACAAACAAAACCGTAAAAGAGATTGCTTATGAACTTGGTTATGATGATGAGTATTATTTTAGCCGTGTATTCAAAGGCAAAACTGATATCTCACCACAATTATATCGAGACACAATAGGTTTTAACCGAGCAGCTTTGAGCTAGTTTCCGCTAATTAATTCTTCGGTTTATACTTCACATACATCATTGCAGCCATAAGCACAATAAATGCCGCAGTTGCATACAAAATACTTGGACTATAATAATAAATAGCCGCCGCCAACAACGGAATAAACACATTAATAGCCGACTGTAAACTTTGGTTTACACCCTGCAATTTCCCTTGTTTACTTTCTTCTACAGATTGCGATAATTTGCCATTGTATGTTGGATCAAATAAACCTTCGCCCGAAATAATACAGATTACCGCAAGTGAAATTAGTACTGTCGAATGTACATAAACGCTTAACAGAATTAATCCTAGACCAATTCCTAAAATAATTAAACCTGTAGTTCCGATATTTTTCTCGTTGAAATGTTTCAATAACCAAGGCAACAAAACAGCTCTGGTAAGAATATCACAAATGCCAACAAAGGTTAAAATTCCACCAATAAATCCGGGAGTCCATTGGTAAATATCTTTTAAGAAAAGGGTAAAATTAAACTGAAATATACTTAAACCTATATAGAATAAAACGCCTAAAATAAGTAAAGGTTTGAGTCCTTTTAGTTTGAAAATTTCATTAAAATGAGAAAAAGTATTAAAACTGGAAACCGATAAATGTTTGGTTCGTTTTTCGGGAGCCAATGATTCGGGCAAAAGAAAATAAACCGCTACACCAGAAAGAAATATTAAAACCGCTGTTACAAAAAATGGTAATCCGATTGATATACTTCCTAATAATCCGCCCAAAGCAGGTCCGCCAATTTTTCCTATTCCCATAACGGCGCCAATATATCCAAACCATTTGGCTCTTTCTTTAGGTTCAGTTGTATCAGCTATATAAGCGAATAAAATACTGATATTTCCCGCTGTAAGTCCGTCGATTATTCGTCCAAGGAAAAGAATCCATAATGCGCCGCCAATTCCAAACAAAATATAGCCAATTACAGAACCAAGCAAACTGATCAAAAGGATATTTTTTCTTCCGTATCTGTCGCTCAATGCTCCAAAAACCGGTGCCGAAAAAAAGGAACATACTGCAAAAACCGACATCAGTAAACTCATGCCTATAACTACTTGTTGAGAGGGTAAATACTTGCTTATCAAAAAAGGAAGAAGCGGCAATACAATAGAAAAACCAATGGAATTCAAAAGAACGATTCCTATAATAATCCACAATTTATATTTCTTAGATTTCATGATTTTAAAAACTTTTAAATTATGGTACAAATTTATTCACTACATTAGAGTCAAAATAATCTTATTAGGCATAAAAATAGCCGTAAAAGACATTTTATGATTCAAAAGCAAACTGTGCCAAATGTTCTAAAAGCATTTGCTCATTTATTGAATACAGAAATAAAAGACTGGAAACTGGAAATTCCTGAAAAGTTTGGAAGAGGATATTGTATTGGCTTTAGGTTTAATGCCAATATCAGAATGATCATTTCTAATTATGAGCTTAATGAAGATATAATTGTCGAAAATATAGATCTCGATCATTCGAAGAAAACACTATTTTTTAAGTTTCAGAATATCTTTCCTGTAGCAGAAACTTTGCCTGGAGAAGTGTTGTTAAAAACCCTTCCATCGGTTTTAATCGGAACTAGTAGTTTGAATACCGATGCTGTAATTCCCATTCATACCAATACTGCGACTATCAATATTGAGATAAATGCTGATTATTTGAGCGAACTATTTGAAATTTCTGAAACATCAACGATTTTATACAATCTGTTACAGAATAAGCAGCCTTTGTTATTCGAACAAATGTTATATCCTTCTTTACAGAAAATTGCAGATGAAATTATATCAGAATCTGTTACAAAAACTTTCAAGCTATTTTTTCTAAGAATAAAAGCCGAAGAACTGATTTGCCGATTATTAATTGAATTAGAAAAAAGAGATACAAAACAACTCTATACTTTAAACCCTAATGATGTTGAAAAAATCTACAAAGCAAAACAGCAAATGCTTGAAAATCTAAGCATTCCGCCTGTAATTAACGATCTTGCCGTTTCTGCTAATATGAGTCCTACCAAACTGAAGAATTTATTTAAGCAGATTTTCGGGAATAGTATTTTCAATTATTATCAGGAATTTAGAATGAAAGAAGCTGCAATACTTCTAAAACAAGGAGATTTATCCGTTTCTGATGTTGGTTACAAATTAGGTTTCACCAATTTAAGTCATTTTTCGAAAGTCTTTGTTGCTCATATTGGTGTTAAACCGAAACAGTATAGTAAATTGTAAATTAGAATTCTAATAATAGTAAAGACACAAAATCGAGAAGATTTTGTCATTTCGACGGAGGAGACCCGAGCGATAGCGAACAGACGAAGTAAATCTTCACAAGTAACTCTGTAAAGAGAATCCAATCTTTGTCGAGCTTCTCGTGGAGATTTCTCCTCCGTCGAAATGACAATATTGAGGTATATTTAGATTACGCAAACCTTTGTCAAAGTTTAAAACTTTGACAAAGGTATCCATAGTTCTATAAATCTATCGCTAAGTTTTTTGTCAAGAAACTTAGCGTCTTAATGTCTTTACCAGATTAATTTTATTTTAAAAACTCTACTCTGCCTGTTTTCATATTATATACGGCTCCGCAAATAATTATTTCGCCCTTTTTTTCCATCTCTTTCAAAATTGGACTTCTCTCTCTAATTTCCGCTATCGAATGATACACATTTGCGTCACAAACTGCCTCTACAAACTCTTCATTATCAGCTTTGGCTTGTCCTTTAAAATCTTTTTTAGCTGTTGCAATTGCAGGTTGTATTTTATCCAGTAAAGTTGTGATGTTTCCTAGTTTTACATTTTTAATGGCTGATATAACTGCTCCGCAATATTCGTGTCCTAATACAACTACTACTCTGGCTCCGGATACTTTGCAAGAATATTCAAGACTTCCCAATATATCATCATTGACGATATTTCCCGCAACTCTGGCAACAAACAAATTACCTAAACCACTGTGAAATACATCTTCAACGGGAACTCGGGAATCGAGACAAGATAATACAACTGCTTTAGGAAATTGACCTAACGAGGCATTTCGAACACGTTCGGTCGTATTTCGAACTGTTAAATTATCTTCGACAAAATCTTTATTTCCTTGTTTTAAACGATTAATCACATCGATTGGTTTCAGTTTGGCTTGTTCTTCTGCGGTGAGAGGTTCCGTAACTAAGATGTGATCTTTTTTTATTGATACCGTATTTACAGTATCATTTTGCACTTGGGCTTGTGACGATGCTTTTTCTTTTCCGCAAGACACCATCAAAAGAATAGCAATAATTAATATACTTTTTTCCATAATAATGTAATTTAATATTTGATTAATAAGTGTATGGTTTATACTTATAAAATTAAAAAATATTTTGCAATGTAAAAACAGTATATATACTGAAAATCAATAATCTAAATTATTGATAATAATACTCAAATACTTTTAAGAAGAAGATTTATCTGTTTCCTGTAATCATTTTTCGATGTTCTATTCCCCAAGCTGTAAGTTTCTTTATGATCTCTTTTAATGTCAAGCCATACTCTGTTAGCTGATATTGAACACTTATAGGCTGAGTATCTAAAACAGTTCGGCTTATGAGTTGATTCATCTCTAACTCTTTTAATTCTTTACTCAGCATTTTATTTGAAATGCCGCTAACATCACTTAAAATATCCGAAAATCTTCTTTTGTTGTAATAACAGATAGAGGAAATAATCGAAATTTTCCATTTTCCGTTCAACACATCCATGGCATCATGAACTGCCATAATCTCTTTTTTATGTCCTAATTGACATTCACTGTCTTCCATAAGTTACCTTGTTACTCAAATGTTACTGTTACTTTTTGTTACAAAGTAACTAAAATAAATCTACCTGTACTAACTTTGCTCTATTAATACTAAAAATTACATAGAAATGGATTTCACAAACAAAAATGTCATCATAATTGGCGGAACTACAGGAATTGGATTAGCGACTGCTAAAGAATTTATAAATTCAGGAGCAAACGTTTGGATTACAGGAAGAAATAGCGAAAATCTTCAAAAAGCAGCAACCGAAATTAACAGCACTAAATTGACTACTGTAGTTTCAGACACTTCAAATTTGGCAGATATCTCTCTTTTGATAAATGCGTTTTCAGAAAGTAAAAGAGAATTAAATGTTCTTTTCCTAAATGCAGGAATTGGAACATTCGCAACAATTGATCAGGTAACAGAGGCTGATTTTGATGCTCAGTTTAACACCAACGTTAAAGGTCACTTTTTTACTCTGCAAAAATTACTTCCTTATTTAGCAAACGGCGCTTCGGTCGTATTTACTTCGTCAACAGTAGCAACGACCTCAAATTTATCAACCAGTATTTATTCTGCCACAAAAGGAGCGTTAAATAAAATTGCTCAAATTGCAGCAAATGAACTTGCAGAACGAAAAATCCGTGTCAACATCGTGAGCCCCGGACCTATCGAAACTCCCGGATTAGATACAGTTGTTCCTGCTGAAGCAAAAGAATATCTTGCAAATGCTGTAGCGCTTCAAAGATTAGGAGATCCAAGCGAAATAGCCAAAACGGTACTATTCTTGTCTTCTGATGCGGCGAGTTTTATCTCGGGAACTGAAATAGTAGTTGATGGAGGTTTTATCAATTATGCACTTAAATAAAACAAGCTTTTATTTGCTTAAAACTTGATCGGAACCAATAATCTATTGACTTTAAACAAATTAAACGCAAAAAAGCTCTCTTAAAAAAATAAGAGAGCTTTTTATGTTTGTTTTGAAGTTGTTTATCGCCAGCCCATTTCCGGAGCAATATGTTCAAGTATCGACGACAATATATGAACATTGTATTCAACGCCCAATGTATTTGGTATTGTCAGCAACAACGTATCGGCTTCCTGAATGGCTTCGTCTTGTTTCAACTCGGCGATGAGTTTATCAGGTTCAGCAGCATAGCTTTTTCCGAAGATTGCTCGTTTATCACTTTCGATGTTACCAAAACTGTCTGATCCTCTGCCTTGATCGCCAAAGTACATTTTGTCCTGATCGTTCATTAATGCAAAAATAGAACGGCTAACTGAAACTCGTGGTTCACGGTCATGTCCGGCTTTTTTCCATGCTTCTTTATACAACCTGATTTGTTCTGCTTGCTGAATATGGAAAGGTTTACCGTTTTCGTCGTACTTCAAGGTAGAACTTTGCAGATACATTCCGTTTTCAGCAGCCCAAACAGCGGTTGCATTAGACGCAGCTCCCCACCAGATTCTATCTCGTAATCCTTCTGAATGTGGTTCCAAACGCAACAAACCTGGAGGATTAGGAAACATAGGAAATGGATTTGGCTCAGCAAATCCTTCTCCTTTAAGCCTTTCTAAGAACTCTAAAGCTTTTTTACGTCCCATATCAGCATCTGTCTCGCCTTTTTCAGGTTCATAACCAAAAGCGCGCCAACCGTCAATAACCTGTTCCGGTGATCCTCTACTGATTCCTAATTGCAAACGTCCTTCTGAAATTAAATCAGCGGCACTGGCATCTTCAACCATATACAAGGGATTCTCGTAACGCATATCGATAACTCCTGTTCCAATTTCTATTTTGCTCGTTTTAGCGCCAATTGCTGCGAGTAACGGAAAAGGCGATGCCAATTGTCGGGCAAAATGATGTACTCGAAAATAAGCACCATCCAAACCAATTTCTTCTGCAGCAACTGCCAAATCAATAGATTGAAGAAGTGTATCGCTAGCCGTACGAGCTTTATAGGAAGGATGATTCGCCCAATGTCCAAACGACAAAAATCCTATTTTTTTCATAGATAGCTTTATTATTATTTACTATCTCAAATATACGCATCATTATCGAGTATTTCTAAGCGCTATTCATTTTATCGAAAAAACCAATTCCTAACAAAATGAACTTTTTTTTGACTATAATCTTTGCTGTTCTTCGGTTTGTCCTTCTTTCTTTTTATTTTCCAACTTCTGGTTTCCAAAATTATATTTAAAGCCTAATCTAATGCTTTGACTATCACCATAGGACAAAAAATAGTTGTATTGATCTGCATAATCTGTAGCGACTTTTTCCTTTTCGCCACGATAGATATCTGAAAGGATCGCGTATATTTCGCCATTACTTTTCCATATTTTCTTTCGAATAGAAGCCGAAAGATTTGAGGTTTCGCTAAAAACAAATGTACCCTGAACTGATGATGAATTGTATTGAAAATTTAATTCTGCGGTTAATTCTTTCTTTTTATTCAGAACAAAATGGTTGCTGATACTTGTATTATAAGTAGGTTTTCCGTTTTTGTATAAGTTCCCGTCTCTGCCCTGAAAACGATCTTCGACATAACTTAATCCAGCCTGAATTCCGGATTCCCAGAAATCATAGAAAGTAAGATTGGTATTAAATTCCAGTCCAAAGGCAAAATCTTTTTTAATATTCGTAAAATGATACACCAACATATTGGTTTCATAATCCTGATACGAAATTTCCATCGAAGGATCTTTTTCTAAGCGGTAAAAAAGATCAAAATTGTATTTGTTTTTCAGCGTATAAAGTAAACTAAGATTGTGACTTATCGTTGGCAATAATTTTGGATCGCCCGTAAAATAAGAATATGAATTATAATACGAACGAAACGGATTTAATCTGCTGTATTGCGGACGCGTAATTCGTTTTCCGTACGAAATTCCAATTTCATGACCTTCTGTTGGTTTGTAAAGCCCGTAAAATGTTGGGAAAAGCTTGAAATAATGCTGTTCATTAACTTCAAAAGTTGTCACCGAATTTCCTTTCAGACTTGTGTATTCGCCACGTAAACCCGCTTTCAGGCTCCATTTTCCAAATTCTTTATCATAACTTGTATATCCTGCCAAAATAGATTCATCATAAAGAAAAAGACTTGTTCTGTTTGGATTATTCACGAATTCGCCATTGATTTCGTCTTTATAATCAAGATTACTTTTGGCTTGTACATTTCCGAATTTTAATCCGGCTTCAAAAGTGCCGTTTTTTTCATTCGAATAATCGGTCTGGGCCGAAAAAAGCTGAATATCCTGTACATTATCACTGATAAAACGTGTTGTACGATAAGGACTTTCGTCGGGAAGCGAAAAAGCAGAAGCAATATCCTGACGTTCCTGACGCCAATATGTTGTATAATCTGCCATTACAGATATTTTCTCTTTTGCATCAAATAAATGATCGAAAGACATATTATAAGCGTTATTTCGTAACGGAGTTCTACGATTATTTCGGGTTACATAAAGGGAATCCAAAGCTCCATTTGCTCCGTAAATAAACGTTGGAACAGTAAAATCGCCCATTTGTTTAGGCGTTATTAATCCAGTTCCTCCGGCAGAAATTGTATTTAGCGAATCAATTTCGTAAGAAGCCTGAAGTCGATAAGAATGTTGTTGCAATGATTTTGATTTGCGTCTCATGATACTTTCCCAGCGAGAATCGATCGAACCATCTTCTTTTAGATAATGCACAACATCTGTTCCTTCATTGACATATACGCCAGCTCCAAAGCCATATCTTCCGGCAAGAGACAATTTTTTTCCTTTATAAAACTGGTTTGTCGACACAACTCCCTTTGGATAAATAGATTGCACATATGCCGTATTTACAGAACCTTTATACCCTAATGATATATTCTTTTTTAGTTTAATGTTCAAAACGGCACTTCCCTGCGCTTCGTATTTTGCAGGCGGATTGGTAATTACTTCTATCGATTTTACCTCTTCTCCACTTGTATTTTCAAGAAATTGCTTTAGTTCTTCTCCACTCAAATAGACTTTTTTGTCATTGATGGTTACAAGTATACTTTGGCTTCCGCGAATGCTAATTGCTCCCGTAGAACTTGTCGTTACGCTTGGTGTTTTGCTTAAAATTTCCCAAGCATTGTTTGAAGAAAGTGATGAATTTTCTACAGCAAACTCGAGTCTGTCCGTCAATCGTTTTACAATAGGCTTTTTTGAGGTAATGGTAACTCCGTCAAGATTATTTGAAATTTCTTTTAAAGAAAGGATTCCCAAAACGGTATCATTTTGAATGGTTATCTTTTTGAAATATTCCTCAAAACCAACTGTTTTCAATTTTAGCAGATAATTCCCTTTTATTATTCCGCTTAAGCGAAATTCTCCGGATTCTTTGGTCTGCGTTTCTTTATAACGTATAGAATCTTTTGTCTGCAAAAGCAAGACATCTGAAAAAGGTACGGCTTGATTAGAGCCGTCGATTACCTTTCCAGACAGGGAAACTTCTTGCGAATATCCCGCAAAAGAACCCCACAACAGTAACATGATTAATTTTTTCATTGATGATTTATTTGATGCAAATCTCTTTAAATCATTTTCCGAAAATGGTTAATATAGGGTTAACGAAGGGTTAAACACCAGAAGATGAAAACTGGATTGTAAACGCAAAAAAGCTTTTGATAAAGACAATTTAATCGTGACGCGGGTTTGCCTGATTTATGGTTTACAAATTTGGTTAAAGTACGGTTAACGGTGGTATTTTTAATCCGAGAAAGTTAAAAATGCAATAGCTTTGCTTTAGTAAAACAAACTGATTTCCTTTCTTAATCAAAACTTTGAAAACAGATGAAAAGAAAAATAATGCTTTTAATTGGTGCCTGTATTTTTACAGTAATTGCTTTGGCTACAATTCAAGGCTATTTTATCTACAATATTTATAAATTAAATGAAAAGGAAATAAATACGGCCATTAAAAAGCAAATTGCCCGACTGGAAGACACTAATGAATGTGAAAATCTGAACGATACCTGGATATTACAATCAAAAAAATATGTAAAGAAATATGTGAAGGGAAATGCAACAAAGCAAGATTATACCAAATACATTATTAGCAACAGAGATTCGCTTTCGAGAGCCATGAATGCTTACATGAAAAGGAATGCGCAACCTGGAGATTATCCTATTAGTTATTCGGTTTATATCAATTCAGTTGCAATCGTGAATCATGGAAAACCGGAGACTTTGTTTAATGGAAAAATATTAGTTCTGGCTAATGATACTTTAAAAAAGAACCAAATTCTCTCTTCGATGGGGCGTTCGGAAACTCAAAATACGGAAGACGAACTTACAATCGTTGTAAAAAGTGATCGTTATTATAATTTTGAGAAATTGCAGCAAACTATTATTTCTAAAATGACAGGTTTATTAATCTTTTCCGTTGTATTAATGGCGTTTGTGGTTTTCTTATATTATATGTCACTCAAAAACCTCATCACTCAAAAACGAATTGCAGATATCAAAACTGATTTTGTCAACAATATTACGCATGAGTTTCAAACGCCACTTGCAACAATGGATCTTGCCATTAAAACATTACAGCGAAAAGACGCACAAATGAGTCCGGAGCATTATAAAAATACGCTCGCTATGATTGCAAGGCAAAATGAAAGACTGCAAAAATTATTTCGTCAGGTAACCGAAGCTTCTGTAACGCCTATCGCCGGCAAAGATGTCATTCAGGTTACGAGTGAAGAAATTAAGGATATGATTGCAGATTTCGAACTTTCGAGACCTGATATAACTATTGAATTTACAAGTCAAAAAGAAGCTTTTACCATTTCAATGGATCGTTTTCACTTTAATACGATTTTGATAAATCTTTTGGACAATGCGGTAAAATATGGCGCTTTTAAAATTTTGGTCGACTTAAAACTAACGACAGGAAACTTTATTCTTGCTGTAACAGACAACGGAAAAGGGATTCCTGTTCAGGAGCAGGTTTCGATTTTTGATAAATTTTACAGAGTCGAAAAAGGGAATATTCACAATAACAAAGGTCTTGGCCTTGGGTTATTCTATATTAAACAATTGGTACAAACGTATAAAGGAACTATTAGCGTTAAAAGCGAAGAACAAAAAGGATCTTTATTCACCATTACAATTCCGGTATGAAACATCATATTTTATTAGTCGAGGACGATTTTGATTATGCTTCTATATTAAGGCAATATCTTGAATTTTCAGGCTTTAATGTAACCTGGGCAAAAGACGGTAAGGAAGCTTTGAAAATTTTTCCGGATACGAAACCTGATATCTGTATTCTGGATGTCATGATGCCTCACATGGACGGTTTTACGCTGGCTGAAAACATTATTGACAAACACGCCGAAACTCCTTTTATCTTTTTGACAGCAAAAGGTTTTAAAGAAGATAAAATAAAAGGTTTGCGTCTTGGCGCCGATGATTATGTGGTGAAACCTTTTGAAGTCGAAGAATTGATTTTGCGAATTCAAAATATTCTAAGGCGAAGTCAAAAACCAGTCGTAAAGAATGCACCGGAACCTATGGTATTTTCTATTGGGAAATATGTTTTTGATGGTGACAATTATACGCTTTCGCATGAAAAAATCACACAAAAGATTACCGAAAAAGAGGCACAATTGATTCGGTTTTTATATGCCAATAAAAATAAACTGGTCAAACGCGAAGATATTCTAAAGGAAATCTGGGGCAATGATGACTTCTTTTCCGGTCGAAGCATGGACGTTTTTATCAGCCGTCTTCGGAAATATTTTAGCGAAGATCCAGACATTTCTATTCCCAGCGTTCGAGGTCTGGGATTTAAATTTAATAGCAACAATGAATAAAAATTTAAAAATTCTATTATGAAAATCATCTTATTACTAACCCTTTTAATTTGGGGAACTTTAGCTCAGGCACAAACAGCAACTGCAACTGCGGGAAATACAACTGTTGTTGCAAAAGCGCCTTCCACACAAACAAAAACGACAAGATCTTCTTCATCTGTTTCGATTTCTAATTCAGATGATTCTTATTCTTTACTGGCAAATTTCGATGCTTCGAAAAGTAAAAAATTAGAAAAATTATTGTCTGATAACTTAGACAACGATATGGAATCAACTGAGCGTGGCAGCAAAATCTGGAAGAAAGACAACAATGGCGAAACTGCTTATTCTTTTGTATTAAAAGAAGGAAAATTAAAAGTCAGCATTGATAAAGAATTAGTTTCTAATGAAACCTTTGAGAAATTAAAAACATTAGGAGATAAAATTTCTGAAACACTTTCAAAAAACTAAAAGTTACTTTTTAGATTTCAAAATCACTAAATATTTGGATAAATCTCTCTCAAAGACACAAAATCACAAAGATTTTGTCATTTCGACGGAGGAGAAATCTCCGCAAGAAGCTCGACAAAGATTGGATTCTCGTTGCGGAGTTACTTGCGGAGATTTCTCCTCCGTCGAAATGACAAGATTACGTAGCTATGTGAAAGAAATGTATTTCTTTTTACATTTTTTTTAGCTGAAAAAAAATCTATATTTCTATGTATTATTTTTTTTAGAATAAAAGAACTAAAAAAAGCCGAAAATCAATGATTTTCGGCTTTTTTATTCAAAGAAAACTAAACTTTTATATCAGTATTAAACTTAATCTTTAATTACTTTTTTAGTCACAATTCCAGTCTCATTTGAAATCTGAAACATGTAAACTCCAGTTGGTAAATTAGAGATATTTAGTTTCGTAGCTGTTGCTTTTAATTCTTTCGAAAGGATAATTTGACCTGTTACGTTAAATACATTCAATTTTGCATTATCTGATGAATTCATTTCAATTGTGATGAAATCTTTAACCGGATTTGGATACAATCTGAATGAATTTTGAAATTCGAAATTTTTTGTTCCCAGAACTGTAACATCAAAACAAGTACTTTTTGCCGCACATCCGTTTTTTGTCACTTCAACAGCATAACTACCTAATTGTTTTGGCGTAAAAACAGGATTGGTTTCATTTGGAATTGTTGTAAATGTTCCGTTATTGCAAGTCATCCATTTATATGTCGCTCCAGTTTCGGCAACAGACAGTTTTCCTGCATTGTATGTAAGCGTTACATCAATACCTTTTACGGTTACTATTTGCGTCGCTGTTGCAATGTTATTACTTATGTCTTTTGCTGTCCAGGTTACTGTTGTGTTTCCGACAGGAAAACTTCCGGGAGCATTATTTGTAACGGAAACATTTGCACAACTATCCGTTATTGCCGGATATCCTAATACAACATTTATTGCGCTGCAATTTGTCTCCATCTCTGCTACGACATCAGCCGGAGCGGTTATAGTTGGTGGAGTTGTATCTTTTACGGTTACTATTTGTGTTGCTTTTGCGCTATTATTACTTCCGTCAGTTACAGTCCAGGTAACAGTTGTTTTTCCTAAAGAGAAACTTTTTGGAGCATTATTTTTAACTGAAGCAACTGAACAATTATCAGCCGTTGTTGGTGTTCCCAATACTACATCTTTGGCGCTGCAATATTCTCCAACTTCCACTGTTACCGCTGCCGGTGCTGTGATTGTAGGCAAAGTAACATCTTTTACGGTAACTGTTTGAGTAGCGGTTGAAGTATTATTGTTTGCGTCTTTTACTGTCCAGGTTACTTTTGTGTTTCCTAACGGAAATTCTGTTGGAGCGTCATTTGTCACTGAAACTACCGTGCAATTATCTCTCGTTACAGGAGTTCCCAATGAAACCTGTGTTGCTGTACAACCTGTGTTTAAATTTACGGTTACAGCTTCCGGAGCAATAATAGTTGGTTTTTCAATATCTGAATCTGTAATTATGACAAAATTCTTCGTTACAGTTTCCGAATTAGCATCTGTTATTTTACACCAATAATTTCCTTCCGGTAATCCGCTGGCGGTCGCTGTTGTTGCTCCATTAGACCAAAGATAAGTATAAGGACTTTTTCCATCGTAAACTGATACTATCGAAGCTGAACCGGATTGATTTCCAGGACAAGTTAAATTGGTTTGGATGGTTGTTGCGTTTACCGTAGGTTTAACATAAGTACCTTTTAGACGAATAAAATAAGCAGACCTAATTCCTTGATAACCTGAAAACACTCCGCCTACATTTATTTTTCCATCAGGAAATAAAGATATAGTATAAACCGGACTTCCAAATCCTGTTTTTGCGTCAAAGGTATTGTCTATTGTTCCATCAGTATTTAGACGTGTTAAACGGTTTTGAGTAACGCCTTGATACGTATTATATTCTCCTCCTAAAATTATTTTTCCATCAGGTTGCAAAACCACAGAAGTAATTGTACCGGTATAACCTGTTCCCACATTTTCAGTTATAGTTCCGTCAGCAAATAAAGTATCTTTACTTCCATCTGAATTTAAACGAATCAAATAACTTTGATAATTTCCCTGAGGGTTAGTATAACCTACAGTTACAATTACTTTCCCGTCTGGCTGTAAAACAATATTACTAACATCAACTGCAGAATCATGCAGCGTTTCGACATTAAAGGAAGTGTCTCTACTTCCGTTCGGATTTAGACGAATCAAATACTTTTCAGCAACTCCGTTAAAAGCAGTAAATGATCCTCCTAAAAGTATTTTACTATCTGGTTGTACTACAATAGAAGAAATTAAAGTTTTGGTAAAATCATAGCCCGTTCCCGGTTTAAAAGATTTGTCCTCGCTGCCATCGATATTCAAACGAAATAATTTTCTATAAGGTAAGTTTGGATAACTATCCACAAAAGCGCTTACGAGTATTTTGCCATCAGGCTGTAAAGCCATCTCTTCAACCGCATATTCAAATCTCTTAAGAAAGGAAGTATCCAGCGAACCATCAGGATTTAAACGAACCAGAGAATTTTTGGGTGAATTACCAGTCTCCGTAAATTTTCCTCTTACTAATATTTTTCCATCAGATTGCAATAGTATTGAACTAACTTCATTATTGAATTTATAATCAGGGTTAAATGAAGTATCCTTGCTTCCATCAGCATTTAAACGAATCAGTTTCTTTTGTGTTACTCCCTGAAAATTGTCAAAAAATCCTCCTATCAAAGTTTTTCCGTCAGTTTGTACCGCCGAACAAAACACCGCTGCGTCAAGACCTGTGTCTTTATTAAAAGAAGAATCTCTGGTTCCATCGGAATTTAAACAAACAATGCCTTTATCAATAATATCCCGACAGTAAGTATATTTTCCTCCAATAAGGATTTTTCCATCATTTAAAAGAGTTATGGCGTTAACATCCGCATTTGAACGCCCATTAAGAATATTTGCACTTTCACTAAAAGAAGGGATTGAATAAGTCGTATCTACGGTTCCGTCAGTATTAAAACGATAGACAGCATCATCACCATTAGATCTATAAACGGTTGCAAGTAGTTTCCCATCAGACTGTAAATACATATTACTCACACTTTCACTAGTCATGTAAATAAAATTACTTGGATTGACAAATGAAGTATCAATGCTTCCGTCCGGGTTTATACGAACCAAATATTTCTGAGCTACTCCCTGATAGCGTGTAAAACCACCGCCTACCATTATTTTTCCATCATTTTGTATTATAATAGACGCGACTGAACTGCCGGCGAAGCCAGATCCCATATTAAATGAAGTGTCTTTTGTACCATCTGCATTTAAACGTACCAAATAACTCTGGGCAACTCCCTGATAGGTACTAAAACTCCCGCCTGCAATTATTTTTCCGTCAGATTGAACAGCGACTGCAAAAACATTGCTATCAAATCCGTTTTTTATATCAAAAGTTGAATCAAGGCTTCCGTCAGCATTCAAACGAATTAAGCGTCTTCTGGGTTCTACATATTGTTTTTTATTAACCACAAGTATTTTCCCATCAGTTTGTAATGCTAAAACACTCACAAAAGCACTATTCTCCTGTACGGCTCCAAACTCAAAAGAAGTATCTTTACTACCATCCGCATTTAAACGTATTACAAGATTTTTGTCATTTTTATCGAGACCTCCTATAAGTACCTTTCCATCTGGCTGTAAAGCAACCGCTTTTATATCAAAAGTATTGTCTCCGTAATAATCAAAAGTTGGATCAACGCTTCCGTCAGGATTAATACGAATCAATAATTTTGTTATCGCACCATTATAGATACCCGCACCTTTTACAATTATTTTCCCATCTGGTTGTGTTACCATACAATTTACAATACCGCCAAATCCTGGTACTGGTCCAAAACTGTGCTCAATATCAGCAGGGTTTTGGGCAAAAGTTATTAAAGATTGTAAAACACAAAAAAAGAGTAGAATTTTCTTCATAGACTAGTAGTATTTATTTTATTATAATTAAATAAGCATCAGAATCTCAAACAAGTGAGGATGTCAAATCGCAACAAACATAACAAAAAACTTTACTTTTTTATTACGGTTTCCCGTATTGGTGGTATTAAATCAAGTAGAATATTTTTCTTTCTATCATTTCTCTTTATTCATCTCATTTATTCTCCTGATTTAAGGTTTCAGTATATCATTGGCTGTGCCTTCACTTAAACTCTTCCAGCGCACAAAATTTAAGACACAAACAATAAATATCAACAAAAGCCTTTAAAATGAAACGATAAAACCGTCTTGAATTTAGACGGTTTTTTTTATAGAAAAACGGGAAAATGTATATCTAATTTAAAAAAGCTGTTAGCTAAAACATCTTAATTTTAAATACTTATAAAAATCAAAAAAGAAAATTTATTCACCTGTTTTTGTATGAGGAGCATCTACAGCTTTCGATTGTGATGAACCTATTTGACGGAGAAAAATAGAAAGAACTATAATAGCAAATACAGATAGAAACTCACTTTGCCAATTTTGAAATGATTCAAACCAAAATCTGGAATCAGCGATATATTGAGAAGCTTTTTCTAAGGGTTTTCCTTTTATAGAGAGTTGTTCGTTTTCATCTTTTAAACTTCCGTAAAAGTGAGCCAAAAATGATAGCAGAAATAATAAAAGCAATGCAATACTTAACGAATGCTTATAAATGGCAAGAATCCATCCACCTTTTTTAACAGCCCACGGAGCATCTTTTTTAGTAGACGAAGGTTCTTTGTCTACCTCCTCTTCTTTATCAAAGTCTTTAGATTCTGAAGATCCTTTTTGCTGTAGAAAAATAGTTAATACAACAAGAAGTCCCATTTGAAGAAATTCACTTTCCCAATTCTCAAAAGTAGATTCGATAAAATGCCCGGTTGAAAAATAAGACATTAAAGTTATCGATGAAGCGCCATTTTCTATAAGTTCTTTATTGTGTTCCTTAAATCCAAAAATAATTTGTCCTGCAAAAGTCGCCACAAATAATGCAAAAAAGCAAATGGAAAGCCCATTGTTACGCATAAAGGTTTTCATAATTATTTTATGTTTATGAAGTTAATTCGTTAAGACCTATTTATTCTCTTTCTTACTATTTAATTATTTCGTCTACCAGTAAAACCTGCGATTCCATAAATTTTTCAGATCTAATAATAGCTTTTCATTTTTCTCCTTGAAATATGATAAAATTACTTCGCACCTTATTCAAACTATTTACATTATTCTAAAGCATTATTATATTATTACTTGTTTTTGTCACGAAATAAAACAGCTGTCAATATATTGATTTACAATAAATTAAACTCAACTGGCAATTGTATAATGTAAGAATTGTAATCTTATAACTGCAACCATGAGAGTAAGAGTACATTTGGAAACCCTGATTATTACACCATGTTTTATTTTCATTTTTTATAGAAGATAAACTTTATGGAACTTCTTTTTTCAGGCTTTTTTAACCAATAATACTAAACAATATGGAAAATTTGCAGGATGAAAAGCAGAGAGATCTGTCTATCAACAAATCTGACGGCACCAATAAGTTTTTAACCACAGACCAAGGTGTCAGAATCAATGATGATAATAATTCTCTAAAGGCAGGCGAAAGAGGTCCGTCATTATTAGAGGATTTTATTTTAAGGGAAAAAATCACCCATTTTGACCACGAAAGAATTCCTGAAAGAATTGTGCATGCGAGAGGTTCAGGTGCTCACGGTTTTTTTGAAGTAACAAACCCAATACCTGAATTAACCAAGGCCGGATTTTTACAAGAAGCCGGACTTAAAACCCCAGTTTTTACACGTTTCTCAACTGTTGCAGGATCACGTGGTTCTACAGATTTAGCAAGGGATGTTCGCGGATTCTCGGTAAAATTCTATACTCAGGAAGGAATCTATGATTTAGTTGGAAATAATATTCCGGTATTTTTTATTCAGGATGCGGCTAAATTTCCAGACCTTGTGCATGCTGTTAAACCGGAACCTCATAATGAAATACCGCAAGCTGCATCAGCTCACGATACGTTTTGGGATTTTATTTCGCTAATGCCGGAATCGATGCATATGATAATGTGGGTAATGTCTGATCGTGCCATTCCAAGAAGTTATCGAATGATGGAAGGATTTGGAGTTCATACTTTTAGATTAATCAATGAAGCAGGAGAATCTTCTTTTGTAAAGTTTCATTGGAAACCTAAATTAGGAACTCATGCTGTTGCCTGGGACGAAGCGCAAAAAATTTCAGGAAAAAATCCTGATTTTCACAGACAAGATCTCTGGGAAGCAATTGATACCGGTAACTTTCCTGAATGGGAATTAGGTGTACAAATCATTCCATCAGAAGACGAAAATAAATACGAATTTGATTTACTTGATCCTACAAAACTCGTTCCTGAAGAACTTGTGCCGGTTACTATTGTGGGAAGAATGGTATTGAATAAAAATCCTGATAATTTCTTTGCAGAAACAGAGCAGATTGCCTTTCACCCCGGACATGTTGTTCCCGGAATTGATTTCTCTAATGATCCATTATTACAAGGACGTTTATTCTCTTATACTGATACCCAATTATCACGATTAGGAAGTCCTAATTTTCATGAAATTCCAATTAATCGAAGCATAGCACCTGTACACAATAATCAGCGTGATGGACATATGCGTCAGGAAATTAATAAAGGCCGTGTAAGTTATCATCCAAATTCGTTAGGTGGCGGTTGTCCTTATCAGGCTAAAATTGCCGAAGGCGGTTTTTCAAGCTTTGAAGAACGTGTAGATGCACATAAAGTGAGGGAAAGAAGTGAAAGTTTTAGCGATCATTTCGGACAGGCAAAACTATTCTTTAACAGTCAGACAAAGACAGAAAAAAGTCATATCATCAAAGCTTTACGTTTTGAACTTGGTAAGGTAGAAACTGCTGCAATTCGATTAAGAATGCTTGGCTTATTATCTCAGGTTGACAGGGATTTGTCCGAAAAAGTAGCTATTGGTTTAGGAATGACTGTTCCAACAATTTTAGAAAGACCTTTAAATCATGGTGTCTCTCCGGAGAACGAAAATGGAAAACAAGAATCTAAAACAGTTGAATCTTCTGTACCGTCATCAGATGCATTGACAATGCTGAATAACCCTACCAACTCCCCTACAATTGCTTCAAGAAAAGTTGCTATTTTATGCGCCGACGGAGTATCTGAAACCGCAGTTTCAAATATCAAAAATGCTTTGCTAAAACAAGATGCCAAAGGTTGCATTATCGCACCGCATTTAGGATCTGTCATTACCGATACTGACGGTGAGCTTCATGTAGATTTTAGTTTCTTAACGGCATCATCAGTATTATTTGACGCTGTTTATGTTCCGGATGGATTAGGGCTCAACTTACTTGTCGACAGCGACGAAGTGAACGAGTTTTTAAACGATGCTTACAAACATTGTAAAGTCATTGGTGCTGATGGAGCGGCTTCGGCTGTATTAAGTGCAGCACCTTTTGCATCGAAAATCACAAATAAAGATCAGGGTTTAATAATATCAAGCGATGTTGCAAGCGAAAATTTTGCCAAAGAATTTATTACCGCTATGGGAAAACACAAATTCTGGGATCGCGAACCTAACCTGTACAATTAATTTTTTAAACTAATTATCATGAAAAATTCAGAAAAACCAAACGATACAAAATCGGCTAACAATAGTAAAGAAGCAATTGTTCAGCCTGTCAAAGATGCCGCAACAAAATTAAGAGAACTATTTATTGACAGCCTCAAAGATATTTACTGGGCAGAAAATGCATTAGTGCGCGCATTGCCCAAAATGGCCGCCAACGCAACTTCTGCATCGCTTGCCTCGGGTATTAAGGAACATCATGCCGTAACAAAACATCAAGTTGCACGTTTAGACCAGGTTTTTAACCTGTTGAAGCAAAAAGCAGAAGGAAAAAAATGCGAAGCAATGGCAGGACTTTTAAAAGAAGGTGATAGTATTCTTGAAGAAACAGAACCCGGAGCTGTAAGAGATGCAGGAATAATTGCGGCTTCTCAAAAGATCGAACATTATGAAATTGCTACTTATGGAACTCTGGTCGCGTTTGCAAAAACACTTGGAGAAAATGATATTGCAAAATTATTAACACAGACGCTTTCCGAAGAAAAAGAAGCGGATTGTCTGTTAAATGAAATTGCCTTAAACGCGGTGAATATTGAATCAATATAAAAACCTGTTGAGCTATAAAATTAAGGATGAATTTAAACGCAAAGGGCGCAAAGTTTTTTTTGTTATAGATTAATCGCATTAAACGCAAAGTTCGCAAAGCTATATTGATAAAGCTTTGCGAACTTTGCGTTTATATAAAACCTTAGAAATAAAAAACCTTTGCGAACTTTGCGGTTAAAATAATTAGTCAATACAAAATATTTTATGTTTCTCCACAGGTTTTTGTGTTGATACTGAATATTGTCACCGCCGAATAGCTTATGTTTATTTTAAAATAAAAAAAATCTGTAGTTTATGCAGATTTTTTTTGTTGTAATAATTTATAAAATTAAAGTTTTATAAAAAATCAAATTAATCTAAAATGCTTTTTACTTTCGCTGAGCGCAATCATGTCCATCTGCAATACTTGTTTTATAAGTGATTTTAGTCCGTTAAATGAACTAGGTTTTACAGCATAAAATGATGCTCCATATTCAAGTGCTTTATCAATAGTTAGCGGATCACTGCTGGTAGAAAGCATTATTATAAATAATTTTTTCAAATTGCTATCTTTTTTTATTTCCTGCAAACATCCAAAACCATCAAGCTTTGGCATGTTTATATCGAGAAAAACGATTTCCGGTAAAGAATCAGACTGCGTTTGAAGAATATCTATTAATTGCTTGCCATCTTCGGCCTGCGTTAAGATTACATTTTGGTCTACTTCAAGCAGGGCATCGACAAACATGATTCTATCATCATCATCGTCATCTGCTAAAAAAATAGATCTTTGATAATTATTATTTTTTAAAGACATTGCTGTATATTTTATAGTGCAAAAACATAAGACAAGAATTTAGAAATCTGCAAATGTTTATATAAAATATAAGCTATTGAAAATCGATAAATGATCGAATTATATCCCTGTAACGGGTTAATAACATTAAAGATAGTCATTAATTTTAAGAAAAATCACATAAAAAACATATTTTTAACATTTTATTCTAGAAAAGTGGCTCATATTACACGTTGTTATTAAACATCCTTCGAAAAACTATTAATAATCAAACAATTCTAAAAAAATCCAATACAAAGAGCAATTTTTATCCTCTTCTTCATTTCATTATTCTTATTTATTTCCTGTAAAGAAAAAACGATAATTTTTTTAAGTTATTTTACCTACACTTCATTATTCTATTAGCTCAGAATCTTCAACAGTAAATTCCAACGCTTAAACAGCAGTAAATTCAATACAAATTAAAAATATCGTAGTAGTACGGCGCATTTGCCAATAGTTTCGGAGACCAAAATCTTTATTTCAGTTCTCACTAACACATTAATTATAAAGTAATTGTAAATTTAATTTTAAACAAAAACTATCAAATTAAAAAAAAACAACTAAATTTAAATCCCAAAAATTTCTTTTAATTGCATCAGTAAAATTCTAACCATCTAATTTTTTATAGTATGAAATGGTTTAACAACTTGGAAGCAAAACTTAAGACTATTTTTTTTAAATCGAATACTTCGCAGGAAGTAGTCAATTTAAAAAAAGGAAAGAAACTTTATTTGTCGAACAAATTCAGTGAAGCTTTACTATACTTTGATAATTCGTTAAATTCCCGGTTTGATTTAAAAGTCTTTAAATTAAGAGCAAAGTGTCTTCAAAAATTAAATAAACATTCTCAGGCAATTGAAGATTTTGACAAATTGATCGAAGAGAATCCGTTGGAATTTTCGAATTATTACAGACGTGCTATTTCAAAAAATGCAGTATTTGATTTGCGAGGTCAAATTGAAGATCTTCACAATTGCATTTACTATTATAAAAAAAGTAAAAATATCGAAAGACCTATTCTGAAAAATCTTGAAACAGATTTAATTGATGCCGAAAATTATATCGAAATGGTGAAAAATTCTATTACTTCAATTCATAATGTCACTTACCTCGAAATAAAAAATCTCGTTAATGAATGTCTTCATCAAATAAAAAGTATAAGACTTCAAAAGAACCAATTTAGACAGATAGAAAACAATCCAATCTTGTTATGAAACTAATATTGGTGTCGAAATTAAATTAATATATTCTCTGGGTGTATGAGTGGTAATTTCTTTAAAATATCTATTAAAAGATGACTTAGAATTAAAACCAGATTCATAAGCCAAATCAAGAATATTAATACTGCTGTTTTTTTCTGTTAAACTTCTCAATTTCTCTTTTACATATTCAATTCTGTATTCATTCACAAAAGTGTAAAATGGCTTATTAACGAAATGATTTAATGTTTCGCTTATATGATATTTATTAATCATAGTAAGTTTTGCCAGTTTGTCAAGCGTTAATTCACTTTCCATAAAATACTGCTCTTTTTCCATCGCTTTTTCAAGTTTTAGCAATATTTTAAACATCTCGCTTTGACTTAAAATTTCCTTTCGCTTTTGTGGCTCGGGTTTTTCTTTTTCTAAAATCAGAATATTTTCAATTGGAGAATTCAGTACATAATTATTTTCTGGAGCTGAATTCATTTCGTCCTTAATTTCTTCGGATACATTATAATTAGCTGTGCTTAAAAACATTTCATTATTTATAGTAGTTGAAACAGGATCAACCAATACTCCATATTTATAAGTAATTATTCTAATCGTAATTATAACAAGTATGGTATAAATTATAGATCTGCTCAGGTAATTTAGAGAAAAAAATGAAGAGCTAAAGATTAAAAATAAAACGCTTAATATCCCGATCGATAAAAAAAGAGAAGCAAGCTGAACGATCAGTTTTTTTTCCTGACTATTTCTTGGCAGCTTATTTATAGCCAAATAAATGATTCCGCACGAAAAAATAATATCCAACGGAAGTAATGTATAAAGGCTAATAGTATTGTACCAATACAAAACCAAATAGGCTTTTGGAGATGTAACCGTCAACACACAAACCGTAGAAAAATAGCCAATCGCACCAATAATAAACGGAATAAAAAGATACCACTTTGAAGCGCTGACAAATTCAGGGCGAATGGTTTTTAAGGTATAGAGATACAATAACGGAATATAACAAAACCCGATAAAAGTATTGAGCATATTAAGAACCTGCTGGTCCTCGACAAAAGTAAAAATGAAAAACTTAATCGAGAGATGTAATCCTATGCAAACTACTAATGATATTAGCAAATCATCGGCGTTTTTTCGTAACCTGCTTCTTAAAAGTAATACTACGGCTAATAATGCCTGAAATATCCCAATGGCAATAATATATTTCATCTTAAAATCTTTGTGCTAAAGTACCATGACGCTGTTAAATTAATGTTTAGTAAATGCAAAACAATTGATTCATAACAATTTAATAACAAGAATTAAACACCTAAAAATCAACAACTTAATCACAAATCAAAAGATTGACACTTGATAAAAGTAGTTCTGGTTCGATAAAGTCGTTTCGTAGTTTAAATCGCAGCAATCTTTGCAAAAAAACTATAAAACATGACACCTACCATTATTTTAAAATCTTTGTTTAAAAAGGAAAAGATATTTAAAAAAATACTTTTCACCACCCTACTTACAGTTTGTTCCGTAACATCAAATTATGCACAAACTATAAAAGGAGTTATTACCAGTGATGCAGGAACATTACCTACAGCCAACATTGCTGGTAAAACATTTAATAATTCGGCAATTTCAGATTTACAAGGTGCTTTTACCCTTACTGCACCTGCTGAAGGAGAAGTTACTATTGAGATTAGTTATATAGGCTTTGAAACAAAATCTCTAACGATAAATCTTGTAAAAGGAATCAATGATCTTGGTTTGATTCAAATGTCGCCAGATGGTTCAAGTTCACTGAAAGAAATTGTGGTTAAAGGAACAATGGCGCCGTCTCAGGCAAAAGCGTACAGCATCAAGAAAAATTCACTTGCTATTATGGATGTAATGGCGGCAGATGCAATAGGAAAACTGCCGGATCGTAATGCTGCCGAAGCTGTACAACGCATGCAAGGTGTTGCCGTTGCGCGTTATCATGGCGAAGCAGATCAGGCAACCGTGAGAGGAACTCCTTTTGCGTGGACTTCTACTCTATTTAATGGAAATCGTCTTCCGAGTTCGAATGTTATGGGAAATCGTTCTTCTGTTTTGGATGCTGTTCCATCTGAAATGATTCAATATGTACAGGTTTCAAAAGCGATTACTCCAGATATGGAAGGAGATGCAATTGGCGGATCGATCAATTTTATTACGCGCAATGCGCCAACAAAACGTGTTTTGAATATTAGTGCTGCAGGCGGTTACAATACATTTAGCGAAAACGGTACTTACAACGGATCTGTAACTTATGGAGATAGATTCTTTAATAATAAACTTGGCGTAATTGTTTCCGGAGCAATCTGGAGCAGACAATGGGGATCTGATGAGTTTGCTGCAACTTATAATACCGGTGCAACTATTGTTGAGCAAAAAAAATCTCTTAATACAGTACTTTTTAAACGCTATATGGGAGAACGTGAAACTAAAGGATTAAACGTTGGTGCCGAATATAAATTGACGCCTTCTGATAAAATATTCTTTAGAGGAATGGCTAATAAATTTGATGATGTTCGTCCTGTTTATGAATCTTATATCGATTATACCAATTCTCGTTTTCAATACAATTACAGATATTCTCATTATCAAACTGCTTTGAATGGTTTTGAAATTGGCGGAGAACATCAAATGAGCGAAAAATTCAAACTAGACTGGAGTTACAGCAATCATAAATCCGAATATTATCTGGATACTCCTCCAACTTCTGGCAATAAAGGACTTCCTATTGCGACATTCCGTCAAAAGATTACGGGTGGTTTTAATGATCTTTCAAGCGATGGAAAACGCTATTGGGGATTTGACTCTCCAAACGGAGTTGGTGGAACAGTAGATCATTTTGAAACGGGAATTGCAAATCCAAATGAAGTAATGGATCCATCAAAATTATTACTAAACCAATTGGTAATTGCGCAGCTTAACAATAGTGAAAGAGACCAAATTGGACAAATTAACTTAAAAGTTGAAGCCAGTTCTAAAGTCAATTTGAAGTTTGGTGGAAAATATCGTCATAAAGACAGAACAAACACTTACGGATCTAATTATGTATATCTGCCTGGAGCAGCGGTCGGAATTCCAAATTCACCGGCTTTAGTACCACTTTCAAATTTACAAACAACAAATTTTCCTAGCGGAAGCAAGTTCTTCGGAAACATGAATGGCGATTTCAGTCAGTTTATTGTAAATCCATTGACCAAAGATCAATTGTTTGATATGTACGGAGCATCTTTTCAAAAGGCTAACGGATTTATGGATTTTACATCCAAAACAAATGCAACGGCTTTCTATACCGGTGATGAAAATGTAATTGCAGGTTATGCAATGGCTGAAATCGATGCTACAGAGAATTTTAAAATCGTTGGAGGTTTACGTAACGAATATACTTCTATGACTTTGAACGGAACTAAAGCAACTACACAAGGAACTCCGGCGGTTATTACTTTAAGTCCATCTGTGGTTGAAAATAATTATAATTCGTTTCTGCCAATGTTGCATTTGAAATATAAACTAAACGAAAAAGCAAATCTTCGTGGCGCTTATACACGCACATTTGTTCGTCCGAATTTTGGAGACATGACGCCGGGAAGTTCGACAAATACTACATCGTCTCCGCAAACTATTACGCAAGGAAATCCGGATCTAAAACCTACGTTCAGTAACAATTATGATTTAATGGGCGAATATTATTTTGACAATGTTGGAATTTTATCCGGAGGTGCATTTTACAAAAACATTACAGATGTTGTATTTACTGATGTAAGCATGCAAAATATTGATGGAAGTGATTATTTAGTTACTCAGGCAAAAAACTTAAACAAAGCTTCTTTATTTGGCTTTGAAGCCGGAATCAATAAAAGGTTTGATTTCCTTAACGGATTCTGGAGTGGTTTTGGAGTAGAATTTAACTACACTTATTTAGATTCGAAAACAGAAGTGCCTCGTGTTAGCGGAACCACTGTTTATAATGATAAAACAAGTTTACCAAACCAATCCAAAAACTTATTTAATGCAATTCTTTTCTACGAAAGAAATGGTGTAATGTTCCGTCTTGCAGGAAACTACCGCGGAAATTCAGTCGAAACAATTAATCAGCAATTAGGTCCTGATTACTACATCTGGACAGATTCTAACTTTACAATTGATGCTTCGGCAACGTTTAACATCAACAAAAAATTCAAGGTATTTGTTGAGTTGAATAATTTAAGTGATTCTCCTGTAAAAATGTACATGGGGAATGATAAACGCCGTGTTACTTCGCAAGAATGGTATGGAAGCCGTGGACAAGCAGGAATACGTTATGACATCTTTTAAAAACAAATAAATTAACTATAAAACAAAATGAAAAAAACGATAATTATGACTGCTATTTTGGTACAAACATTAGCAAATGCTCAGGTTACAGACAGCATAAAAAGATTAGTTCCTGTAAAAGGCGCTTTAAATTTCAGAGATGTTGGCGGATATAAAACTACTGATGGAAAAGAAGTTGTCTGGGGAAAAGTATACAGAAGTGCCGCAATTGATAAATTAACACCCGAAGATATTGCACTTTTAGACAAAAAAAAGATTCATACTGTAGTTGATTTTAGAGGTGTTGCCGAATCAAAAGCTGCTCCCGATCGCTTACCTCAAAATACTGATTATACTTTAAGTCCGGCAGGAAGCGATAGTATTCCGAATGCGATGCAAATGGTTAAACTTTTGAAAGAAGGTGGTTTCCTTGAAAAATTTTACGGAATCGACGCTGTAAAATATAGTGGTGACAGATTCCGTCCGTTGTTTGTAAAATTATTGACCGCAGACAAAAAAGAAGCTGTAATGTACCATTGCACTGGCGGACGTGATCGTACCGGAATGGCAACGGCTTTATTTTTGTATGTTTTACAAGTTCCTGAGAAAACTATCGAAGAAGATTATGTTGCATCAAATATCTACCTGAAGAAAATGAATAAAGGAATGATGGCGCCACTTGCAAAAATGAGCGGTTTATCTGAAGCTCAAATCGAAAATGAAATGGCATTAAAACCAGAACTTATTCGTTCGTTTTTTGGAGGAATCAAAACTCAATACGGAAGTGTGGAAGGTTTCCTGCAACAAGAAATGGGAATTGGACCAAAAGAAATAAATATTCTTAGAAAAAAATATACAAAATAGTATTTTCAAGTTGTTGTTGTTTATTAAAGCCTTTGCAAATGCAAAGGCTTTTTTCGTCAGATTAAAAGTCTTGAGATTCCTCTTTATTATTTTGAGCAATCCAATTGTAAATTTCGGTTTGAGCACGTCTCGGAATTTCTGAATTTAAAATTTCCAATTCGTTAATTCCTTCGCTATTTATACTTCTGCGTTTTGTGTTATCTTCCAGTTGTAATTCAATAATCTTATTGATTTCTGCAATATTTCTTTGATCATAAATAGGGAAAGCAACTTCTATTCTTCTGTTTAAATTTCGACTTAACATATCTGCCGATGACAAATAAACTTTTTCCTGACCATTATTAGCAAACTTATAGATTCTCGAATGTTCTAAAAACATATCTACAATACGGTAAATCTCGATGTTTTCAGATACATTTTTAATTCCCGGTAACAACGTGCAAATTCCGCGTACAATCATGATTACATCAACTCCGGCTTTGCTTGCTTCAATAAGTTTATCGATAATATCCTTTTCGTCAACTCCGTTTACTTTTAGAAAGATATAAGCTTCTTTGCCGTCTTTTTTGTTTTTTATTTCATCGTCTATTAATTCTATTAATTTCTCTTTCATATTAAAACCTGCTGCCATAATATGTTTTGGAGCTTCGGTTTTCTTCTTGCTTTTTAAGAATGTAAAGACTTTTTTTAAATCGTCTGTATATCTTTTTTCCGAAGTAAAAAATCCAAAATCAGAATAAATATTTGCGGTACTTTCATTAAAATTTCCCGTTGACATATAATTATAATGTTTTTTGTTTCCGTATTTATCTTTCATTATCACCATTGCAACTTTGGCGTGAACCTTTAGATTCGGCATACTTTGAATAATTTTTATTCCGGCATTTTTCATTTCTCTGGACCAGAATAAATTATTATATTCATCAAATCGCGCTTTAACTTCTACAAAAACAGTTACTTTTTTTCCGTTTTTTGCGGCACTTATCAGAGCATTTGCAATTAACGATTCTGATGAAATACGGTATAAAGTAATTTTTATCTCCAGAACATTTCTGTTAATTGCTGCCTGATTAAAAAACTGAAGTACATAATAATAAGATTGATAGGGAAAATGAAGCAATTGATTTTGTCTGTCAATAATTTCAAAAACCGACTTATTGCTTTCGAAAGGCAAATGTTGAAGACCTGGATAATTTGCTCCCTGAAGATTTGGTTTTACAGGATTTGGAAACCTAAATAAATCATAAAGATTGTGATGACTTCCTCCTTTTATCATTTCATTAGTATGAAGTCGGAACGCTTTTTTACATACCGAAATTGTTTCGGCATCCATATTATAATCATACAGAAATCGTGTCGATGAACCTCGTTTTCGTTCTTCAATTTTTGCTTCAATCTTTGCAATTAAATCTCCTGAATTTTCATCTTCTATCAGATAATTTTCGTCTCTGTTTAGCTTTATCGCATTGCAGGAAACTACTTTTCCGGTTGGGAATATTAGAGACAAACATTTCTTTATAATAGTATCAATCGAAATAATATAATCTGTATCTCCCAGACTTTGCAATTTTTTATATCGATCCAATTTATCCGATGGAATATTCAGATAAGCATAATGATAATTGCCCGCTGTATCTTTTAGCTTTACTAAAAAGTACAAACTTCGATTGTTTAAAAAATAAGTTTTCGGAAGGTTTACTGCGATATAAATGACCTGAATATAAGACAAAATAATACTTTTAAAATAATATTCGATCTCGTGTAAATGTTCTTCTAAAAGCTCTTGATTTTCATAATAAACAATATTATTTTCGGCTAATTCCGGCACAATCGAATTGTTCCAGATTGCACCAAATCTATTTTGCTGAAGATTAATTTCGGCTAAAATTTTATCTAGCAAATCTTTGTTTTTCTTTGAATTCTTGATCAGCAATTTTCTGATTTTAACTCTGAAAAACTCATCCAGATTTGAGGAATGAATCGCTAAAAACTTGATTCGTTCGTATAATGCATTATTAGCATCATTTGCTTCATCCAAAATACAGTTGTTGAAAGAAAGCCATGAAATCTCTGAAGGTATAAGGTAGTTTTGCACGTTTATTAAAATACTATTATAAGGGAATAAATTGGTTTGTGCTTTTTGACACTGCTGTAAATTTGAGAATTAATTACATTAAAATAAACTCAAACACAACCAGTTAACCATAATTTAATTTATCGGTAACATATCTTAATCTTCCTGATATCACGGTTATAACTTATCTACATACGCCATTATAACTGCGATATCTGCTTTAAATACTTGAACACTTTTACTGACTTCGCAAGCAATAAATAATCTTAATCCTATTAACTTTTTGTTAACCGTATTATAATACCCTCCAGATAGTACGATTTCTCTTTTACAGTACTTATAACTAGTAAGAATTATAATTCAAAAACAAAGTTTCTAATGCTAATCCGTAATGTATAAAAATCAGTGTATTTAAATCTATTATAAACCATTAAACCTAGAATTATGAAAAAACAGAATCCAAAAAAGATTTTAAGTAAAGTCTTAATTATTGCATTATCAGCAATTGCAATCTCTTGTCAGGACACGACAATGGACGAAGCAGAAACTACCGCTGTGGCAAAAGAGCAAAAAAGTTTCAAGAAAATGAGTTCAGCAGCAACTTCTGATTTGGCAAGAAGATGGGCGCCTATTCATTACAAAGATGTAGACGCTACAGGAACGTATTCTGAAGGTGGAAAATCTGATTATCTTACGGCTATTAATTATGACAATGACTGGAATGGCGAAAACAACTGGAACAATCTTCCGGCTTTTGCCAATTCTTTAGCGGCGCATTGTTACTATTCTGTAGTAGAATCAAACACGCATTGGTTCATTACGTATGCTTTTTTCTCTCCAAGAGATTGGACAGATAATCCGCTTTTGTACTCATTAGACCAACACGAAAATGATATGGAAGGTGTATTAATGATTGTAGAAAAAAATGGTTCAACTTATGGAACTTTAAAAGGTGCGGTTACGGTAAGTCATTCTGATTTCTTTTCGTATGTTCCATCCGGAAGTACTTTTGTAAGCGGATTGGAAAGTGTTGACGGAACTCTGCAAATGAGAGATTTTAACGGAGAATTACATCCTATTACGGCACAAGATGCAAAAGGACATAGCCTTAAAGCGTGGCCGCAGCACGATATTGACGGAGACGGGATTATCTATTATCCATCGGCAAGCGGAGTGGCTCAAATACCAGCTGACAATTATGATAATTATGTGGAATATAAACTTGTTGATATTTTTGAAAGCGGCGGATTATGGGATCAACGTTTTAATACACAATTGTTTTCTAGTCCAGGTGGAGGATTTACAGGAAATGACTTTAAAACCGGTGGTGCAAACGCTCCGTGGGCTTGGAATGACGGAAATGATGCGATTGTACAAGGTGGAGAATTTGCAACAGATCCTGCAAAACTAGCCGATAATTATTTTGATGGTGTAGGCAATCTTTCCCGCACTTATACGGATAATAAATACAATGCTTCGGCTGGAGGGATTGTAACGCTATACCAAAATTGCAATTATACAGGTTATGCAATCGCTCTGCCAGTTGGTAATTATACATTGGCTCAGCTAAAATCTTATGGTATTGTAAATGATGATTTATCATCTGTTCGATTAGAAAACGGGTACAAAATCACCATGTATCAAAATGATAATTATGGCGGAGAATCTGTTGTAATAACAGGAAATAATAGCTGTTTAGGAAGTTTTAATGATAAAGCCAGTTCGGTAAAAATTACTGCTCTGTAAGTTTTCTTTTTATTTTGGATATGCAAACGAAAATATTAGTACTACACTATATTCTTGTTTGCATATCCTTTTTATTCCTAATAAAAATCAAGAGTTGAAATGTGCCATTAGGCACTCAATATTGGTAATCATTATAGTTCAAAATTCACTGGCGTGCCGTAGGTACGCAACAAAATAATAACTATTGCGTACCTACGGCACGCTAAATTTATTCTAATTCATGTTTTCTACCAATATCTAGTGTCTAACGACACAAATTGTAATTAATGTAAATCAAGTATTCAAATGTGCCATTAGGCACTCAATATTGGTAATCATTATAGTTCAAAATTCACTGGCGTGCCGTAGGTACGCAACAAAATAATAACTATTGCGTACCTACGGCACGCTAAATTTATTCTAATTCATGTTTTCTACCAATATCTAGTGTCTAACGACACAAATAACAAAATTTTCAGCTTTTACAAAACTGATCTTTTTTTTATTAAATACTTCTGTATATTTGGATTAACCATAACCAAAATATAACCAACGATAATGCTTAAAAATACGCTGATTTGTTTTATTGCTTTTTCATTTTCCTTATTCATTTCCTGTAAAGAAAAGAACAGCAAAGTCAAGGATATTTCATCAAAAGAAGTAGCAAACGATACGAAACAACTAGAAGCAGAAATTGCAGATAACACGATTTATCCTGTCTATAATCTGGCACATAATACAACAGCAATAGTGGTAGAAATGTTTGATTCTGATAAAAATGGTGAATATCAAAAAATCTATACTAAAATCAACGAAACTGATTCTTTAGAGAATGATTTTTACAAACATGCATCTTTAAACGTAAGAAAATTTGAGTATTATGATACTTTAGGAATCGTTCAGCTTATTAAAAGTAAAGAATTAGAAAAGGAAATTAAGAAAATTATCGAACCTAAATATTATGTTTACGGAACTAAAGGATTTGCAGAAGTAACTGTCGATGAAGTCGTTTGCAGAATCGACGATTGCAGAGAAAATTTTATTGGTTTGACTTTTAAAAATTTTGATACCGCCAAAAATGGTAAACCTCTTCTCTGCTCTATTAAACCATTAAAACTAACTTACGGAAAGAACTATTTTGCCGTTCAAAATAAAATCCAAAAAATGGATGATAGTTTGGTCTATAGATACAGCGATACCGATCCTACAAGAGTAAAAGTTTTTGCTAATATTGGTCCGGCATATTTTGTCTATAATGATGATTTTTTATGGGGAAAAAATTCAAAACTTTCAAAATGTAAATTCCCTGAAAGAAGAGCTCTTATTCAGCAAAAAAAGAATGAATTTAAAACCATACTTTTGGGCGGATTAGATTTGTATGGTTTGAGTTGCGATTAAACTATTCAAAACTTACAATTCCGTAATTTATTTTTTCCATTTCATACTTAAAAGGCAAATACCACTCAGCTATCCATTCTCCATTTCTAAACACAAAAGATAAATGTCTTTTATTAAGATTTTCAGGAGTAAAAATTTCAAGATTATCTCCTTCATTTGGTTGATAATCAAAATCGAAACAATTTTTACTGTTTAGATCAATAAGCATTCTTTCATTTGTCAAATCTTCTGATAAAACTTTGTCCGGCATATACCCCATTCCGTCCATTGTGTACTTACTTGGACCCAAACATTTTTCTAATGTCCAGGTAAATTCATTACGCTTTTTATTTTTGGATTTTCTGGAATTTTTGTGATGCACAATCTTATCCATAGTAGCTGGAAAACAAGTACAAAGCTTAATTTCTTTTTCGGTTTTGCACATAAATTTTACTCTTAAAACAGATTATTCTTTTGTTATATCTTCTAATATTTCCCGAATTGTTTTTAAGGCTTCGGTTGAAGTTTCGCGAATGATAATTTTATTTTTCTTGTCTTTAATAAGCGCCGTAAATAAATTATCTTCGGTATTAATATCAACAATTGTTCCTCCATATTTTAAGGTTGTTTCTGCAATTGCCATTGGCAAATTTGTTGCTCCCGATGTTCCTACAATAAAAAGAATTCCTGAGTTTTTAGCTATTTTTAAAGCACTGAATTTTTTGTTTGTCTTTTCGTCATAATACTCATCAAACCACAAAATATTGGGTCTCATCCAACTTCCGCATTCTTTGCATTTCAGTAATTCGATATCTTTTTCGTTTAGATCTTCATCTATGTCTTTGCCTTTGATTTCAGCGGGAAGAAACTCTATTTCTTTACAGCCATTCGAACATTTAATTTCTCTGTTATTGCCGTGTATTTCGTATATTCTTTCTACTCCGGAACGTCTGTGCAGATTGTCTATGTTTTGAGTTATGAGATGAAATCTATCTTGCAAAAGATTTTCGATTGCAGCTATTTCGTGATGGCTTTTATTGGTCTGCGCATTTTCGAACATTTTTTTTCTGAAAAGAGAATATTGCCAGACTTCTTCGGGATTTTCCTTAAAATATTTAAACGTTCCAAATTCTTCCGGTTTATGAAATTTAGTTCCTTTTACCCAGATTCCGTCAACTCCTCTATAAGTTGGAATACCGCTTTCTGCCGAAATTCCGGCTCCGGTTAAAAACGTAAAAAGATTTCTGTTTTTCTTCTGATAAACCTGCCTTATGATTTCAGTAAGTTGTTCGTTCATATTTTAATTCTCTTACTATTATTTTGTCTTACTGAATGTTATATCGTCAGAACCAAGATCAGATTTCAGTATTAATTCATCAGAATTTTTTATTTCGAAAGTTAAATTTCTGGAAATATCCATTTCTGTAACTTCCCATATTTTATTTCCTTTTGCTAAAGCTTCTTTACTTGATTTAATAGTTAATGGAATAGGATTTTCGAAAATAACCGAAGAATCTCCATCGATACTTACTCTCAATGCATTATTATGAAATGGTTCAACTTGTACATTGGCAACAAAAAAGCCAGGCGCATAACCTTCTCTAACATCATCAAACAAATCTGTATTGCCATAAAGCAATCCTGCTAATGTTTTCTCAACTTCTTCTCTATTTTCATTATTTTCTTTCCATGAATATCCTTCAAAATTAGGAATGCTTTTAGGATCAACTTTTTCTAAAACCAAAAAGAGACTTTCCTTTGGATTATCAACATTTTTATATTCATATAATCCAACAAAATCAGTTAACTGCTCGTTAATTACTGGTTCCGTTTTATCTTTGACAATTTTCTGAGTTTCTTTGGGGATATTTTTATTAACAGCTTCTTTCTTTTCTTCTTTGCATGATGCTATAAGAATTGAAATAAGAAATAGGAATAGTACTTTTTTTACCACGATTTGTTTTTAAGTAAAACTAGGAAATTTTATTTCTCAACTCCAAAAGATTAAAGCAATAATTTTAAAAAGACTTTGGCTACTTTATTTTTAAATCATAAAATAAATTTTATCTTTCAACCAACCAAAAACTGACAATTAATTGAAAACAATTAAAAACCAACTAGCCGTTATTCTTCTATCTATTATTACTTTATCTTCTTGCAAGAATGATGAAAAATCAGCTAATAATAAAGCAAATACAACCATTAAAAAAGATAGTACCAAAATAGATACAAGTCTTAAAATGTCGACGATATTTTCTATTGCTAATTCCGATAATTCCGAAATAATTAAAATATCAGGTAACGAAGACACAGCAACCGACGATGATAAATTTTTGTTTTCCGGAGATAAAATTACGCTGATAGTTTCAAAATTTAAAAAAAACAAAGAAATTTTAAAATTAATTCAAGCAGATACCTTATTAAAAATTGAATATTGCATGGTCAATATCGATCCTCAACTTTTTTTAAGAAAGAAGATTCAAGATGTAGATTATTTTCTATTTGCAGTAATGAAATCTCCAATGGGCAATGGAGATCATAGTTTGTATTTGAGTTTTATAATGTTAAACATGAATACTCTTAAATTCTATACATTAGAATATATTGGAGAAAATACAGTAAGATCCAGAGAAACAGAAACAGTTGATGGTGCTTTCGAAGAAAGTAAAACCCTGGATTCTAACCCTGAAATCAAGAAAGAATTATATGAGTTTGCAAATCAAAGTAAATGGATTTACAAACCAACCGGAAAAGAAAAAGATATTAATTATTATACGAATTTTGAGCAAAAATGGTATTCAGATAATGCTTCAAAAAACGGAAAATCACCTGATATTATAACAAGCACGTACTATTCTGAAGATTTATTTAAATTTAATGGCGAATATGATAAAGACCAGGTTACCGAAAATGAATCTTTCAAAATTGTCACTTATTTTCGAAATAACGTTATAGCATACGACAAAAACAAAAAATTGTACTTTCCTATTATTGTGGAATCCTGTGCTCATGGATGCGCTAAAACAATAGAATTTGTATCTGAAAATGAAATCGAAGTAACATACGAAATGGATGTTCAGGAACCTTATACAATTGATTTGAATACGATCAAGTTCTTAAATAATCCATTATAAGAACTAAATATCTCTAAATATTTTTTCCAAAAAAAAAGCACCTGTTTTTCGACAGGTGCTTTTTTTCTTTGTCCTAATGTATTAGGCTACCACAACATTTACAGCATTAGGTCCTTTTTTACCTTCTGCTACGTCGTAACGTACTTCATCGTTCTCACGTATATTTTCTGATAAACCTGAAACATGAACAAAAATTTCACTTCCACCATTTTTTGGTGTAATAAAACCAAAACCTTTTTCTTCATTGAAGAATTTTACTGTACCTTCTTGCATCTTAAATAATTATTTGTTGGTGTAAATATATTAATTTTAATAGTACAAAACTGAAAAAGAACGAATTAGACCTAAACAATATATAAATTGTAACATAAGTAAACTAAATACCTCACATTTTTATCAGCTTGTAACGTCCCGATAACTTAAAATAAACTTAAGCGTTGAATCAAACTATCTGGATATCAATGCGATTTTGTATTTATTAATATGATAATTTTGAAAAACTTAAAAATAGCAATTATCTTTAGCTTCAGATTTCCCATTCTCAAAACACAATTAAAATGGCACAATTAAATTCAAAAGTAGACGAATATATTGCAAAATCGGAAGACTTTGCAAAGGCAATCCTGGAATATTTACGACAAATTATTCATGAAACCTGTCCGGATGCAGTGGAAGATATTAAATGGGGAACTCCTCATTACTCTTACAAAGGCGACCATTTATGTATGATTGCAGGTTTCAAAAATCATTGTTCTTTCAGTCTTTATAAAGCAGAGTTCCTAAAAGACAAAGAAATCGCAGAAAGTGTAAAAGCCGGAAAGAAATTTGGCTATATGGATAAACTGAAATCTGTATCTGAATTACCATCAAAGGAAGTTTTGGTTTCACTCCTTAAAGAAGCAATGACAATTAATGAGAATGGAATCAAAAAAGAAAAGCCCGTATCTGACAAACCAAAAGTGATTGAAACGCCTGAGTATTTAACAGAAGCGCTTAAAGCAAATACAAAAGCAAAAGAGGTTTGGGAATCGAAATCAGATTCTTATCGCAAAGATTATTTAGTTTGGATAATTGATGCAAAAACAGACGCTACAAGACAAAAACGAATTGAACAATCTCTGGAATGGATAGCGGAAGGAAAAGGCAGATTCTGGCAATACGCAAAGAAATAATTTTATAAATTAAAAAAACTCCAAAGTCATTTGATTTTGGAGTTTTCTAATTATGTTATTCTTTTAAATATTTTACAAAGAAGCTTTGTAATTTATCAAACGGAATTAATTCTGTTCTATCATAAAGATCAACGTGACCCGCACCCGGAACATAATATAATTCTTTTGGTTCTGCTGCACGTTTGTACGCGTCTTCACTAAATTCTTTTGAATGGGCTTTGTCTCCTGTAATAAAAAGTAATGGTCGTGGCGAAATTGTCTCGATATCATTAAAAGGATAAAAATTCATAAACTTAGTATTACTGCTCAAAGTTGGATGAGTTGTAGTTTCCGGCGATCCTCCTTTGGGAGTAAATTCACCTCTTGGCGTGCGATAGAAATCATAAAACTCACGTTGAATTGGATGTGTATTTTCATCTAATTTATGTACGGTTCCACTGGTGTATTTTGTTTCGCCTCCGTTAAATTCGGCATAACGTTGTTCTGCGGCTGCAGCAATAATTTTTTTTCGTTCTTCGAGTGTCTGCGAATGATTCAATAAATTACGATTTGCTGATCCCATATCATACATACTCACCGTTGCAATAGCTTTTAATCTTGGATCAATTTTGGCAGCACTTATAACAAAACTTCCGCTGCCGCAAATTCCAATAATACCAATATTATTTCTGTTTACAAACTGACGTGTTCCCAAGAAATCAACCGCCGCACTAAAATCTTCTGCATACATGTCCGGAAGAACTGCATTACGGGGTTCGCCCGCACTTTCTCCCCAAAAAGACAAATCAATTGCCAGAGTTACAAATCCACGTTCTGCCATGTTTGCTGCATACAAATCTGCACTTTGCTCTTTTACCGCTCCCATTGGATGTCCTACGATAATTGCAGGATTTTTTTCATTTTGATTAATGTTGTCTGCAATAAAAAGATGTCCTGCAACTTCTAAATTATATTGGTTTTTAAAAGTAACTTTATACATTTTGACATTATCACTTACTTTAAAAGTTGTAAATTCTTTTGATGTAATTTGTTTCATTTTTGTTTGATCTTTTTTGCCTTTTTGTGCAAAAGCGCTCGCACATAACATAAGGGACATAATTATTATAATTGAAATTCTTTTCATTTTATTTTCGTTGAATATTAATACTGATTTTCAGAAATAGATTTGATTATTTTAGCCGGAATTCCTCCCACAATAGTATTATCGGGAACGTTTCTGGAAACTACAGCGCCTGCAGCAACTATAGAATTTATACCAATTGTAACTCCCGGAAGTATTGTTGCTCCTGCTCCTATCCAGGCTCCTTTTTTTATTACTATAGGCATCGAAATTGTTGCTCTTCTTTCGACAGGATTAATGGGATGATTTGTTGTGATAAGATTTACCTTTGGACCAATGAGAACATTATCTTCAAGTGTAATTCCGCCTCTGTCCATAAAAGTACAGGCGTGATTTACAAATACATTTTTTCCGATAGTAATATTTTCTCCAAAATCAGAATAGAAAGGTGGAATTACAAAAAAAGTATCATCTACTTTCTTACCAATTAATTCGCTGAAAATAGCATTGATTTCCTGTATTTCATCTGTTACAATTGCATTGAGTTTTGCAGTTGTACGAATAGCTTTTTTAATAATCTTAAATAATTCAGGATATTCAGGATCATTAAGCTGAATTGTTTCGCCAGATTTATCTCTTGTAAAAATAGTTGTAGTTTCCATATTACTTTGCATTTATTGTGAATACAAAATTATTGGGAAACCGGATTTAAAGGGTAATAAGAATCAAACCGATAGTTAAGAATTTCAAACCAAATCCAAACGGTAGCTTTTAGGATTTGTTCCTGTGTTTTTCTTAAAGAAATTATTGAAATAAGAAGGATATTCAAATCCCAAAGCATACGCTATTTCGGCAACATTCCAGTCTGTATGCTGCAAAAGCGCCTTTGCTTCGCCAATAATGCGTTCAGAAATATGTGTTGTAGTAGATTTTCCTGTAACAGCTTTTACTGCGCGATTTAGATAATTTACATGCAGTGATAATGCATTTGAATAATCTTGTGCTGTTTTTAATTCAAGTGGTCTTTCGCTAGTCTCAATAGGAAATTGTCTCTCTAATAGTTCTAAGAAAACAGATGTAATTCGGGATTGAGCATTATTGATATTCGTATAATTTTCTGAAGGCTGCATTTTTAAAGCCTCATGAATTATTAAATTAATATAGTTTCGGATTAAATCATCTTTGAAAGCATAATCTGTTTGTTGTTCGGTTATCATTTTCTGAAAAAGTGTATTCAAAAAATCTCTTTGTTCTACGGTTATTTTCAATATAGGCGTGCCTCCTATTTTAAATAATGGCGAATGCTGTAAACTTTCGGAACGATCCGATTTTAAAAATTCTTCAGAAAACAAACAAGTATATCCAACATAACTTGTTGAGAGTGTTTCCCATGAATACGGAATATGCGGATTACCAAAGAACAGAACAGTTCCTTCTGCATTAAAACTTTTATCGGCATAATGTATAATACTTTCTCCGGTAGTCAAACAGATTTTATAAAAGTCTTTGCGGCTATAATTACGTGTCGCATTGCCATCGCTTTCTATTTGAAAAACATTAAAACCCTTTAATTTTAATTCAGTATTGAATTCTGAAACTGAGCGTGTGATTTTGTTTTGCATTTTACAAAGTTATAAAAAACAAACCTTCATTTTATTATAGTTCTGGATCAACACGAAAACCTGTCGAGCTATAAAAATTAAGGATGATTTTAACCGCAAAGCACGCAAAGGTTTCTTGTTATAGATTAAGCTTATTAAAGGCAAAGTTCGCAAAGCTTTATCAATATAGCTTTGCGAACTTTGCCTTTAAAATGATTAACCTATAAAAATATTTTTATGTTTCTACACAGGTTTTTGCATTGATCCATAGTTCTTCTATTCGGTTACTATTTTCAATAGATAAATATTTAATTTTTAAACCAAAAAAAACTCCAAAATCAAATTACTTTGGAGTTTTTTTTATTTTATTTATTCTTACGAACTTCTTTATTTGGCTTTTCTATTGCAGCATTAACCGGTTCTTCTGTTTTGTTCTGAAATAAACTTGAGAACAAACTTTTTTTCGACGTTAGGTTGATTCTAGGATCAATAATAGGGTTTATAATTTTCATAATGGTTTGGTTAAATTCGGTTTAGTAAATTATATTGTCAAAGTTTTTGCCAAAATAATAAAATTTTATCATTCTGAAACAAACTAAAATAAATATTAACTAAACTATTTGAGAGATTAGCAAAACAGCAATAAAGAAGACAATAGAAAATACCATTAAGTTGATGGTTCTGTCTTTATTCTTCAGTGATTTATTTGACATATAAAGTTTCGTAATCTCTTGGTTTCTTGTTTTGTTTGCTTTCATATTTCTAATAATTTGATGGTGTTTTGGGGCTATATAAGTTCATTTTCAACCAATAAAAAACAAACGCTATGCCAAAACGCTCCAAAACACCTCAAATTACTGACTAATAAATAATTACAAAACCAAATCTTTATATACTTTATATTTTCTTATCAAAATGATATGATACGCCTTCCAAAATGAAAGGCATTTATTAATTTTTACTTTTAACGCAATGCCATTGAACTAAGCTTTTTTAGACGCTTATGACGAGAAAAATTTCGCGCAAAGTCGCAGAGCCGCCAAATTTACATCGTCTTTTAAGTCTTCGCGACTTTGTGACTTTGCGAGAGATTCATTCAATACAGCGTTAAAATATTTCCCTTCACTTAATGACATTGACCTTTAACGTAATGCCATTGAGCTAAGCTTTTTTAGACGATTATGACGAGAAAAATTTCGCGCAAAGTCGCAGAGCCGCCAAATTTACATCATCTTTTAAGTCTTCGCGACTTTGTGACTTTGCGAGAGATTCATTCAATACAGCATTAAAATATTTTTCTTCACTTAATGACATTGACTTTTAACGCAACTGCATAAGCTCAGAATCTATCAGAGACGTTTTACAATCAAATTTTAATCTTGCTAACTTACCTTTGTAATGTCTCGCCAGCAAATCATAAACTACAAACTCGTTAGTGCGATTGCGCCCCATAAAAAGTCGGTCTAAATTCATGTGCAACAAACTTGAAAGTAATCCATTCAGTTTAACTTTTAGTTCATTTTGATCTCTTAATTTAAAAATCTCGTCCACTAAAAATCGATTAGATTGGCTCCGAATCTGAAGTAATTCCACAATAGGATAATATTCTTTTTCTTCTTCATTATTCGAATCCAGAATATCTTCTAATTGACTTCGTAATGTTCTAAATTTCTGATTCAAAGTTGTTTTTAACTCTTGTTTTCCGCCGTGTTCTTTAAAAAAAGAATTACTTAGCATTTCTATCAGATTATATTTTTCTTCTAATGTCAATCTAAAATCATTCAAAAATTCATCAACCGACCGAATTGCCATTTGCCATCTAATTGTTCCGCCATGATCAGCATCAATCATTTCCAGCATATCTGTAACAAATATGCTGTCATTAAAAAATAATTGTTCAGCAAGTTCAATGCTATTATCTCCATATCGATCTAATTCTCTTTTGTACGTATCAGTTTGAATTTTAGATATAATATGTTGGTCTAATAATGGTTCTAATTCTGCATTTATAAGCTGTAATATTTCACCATATTTTTCGAAATTAGTAATATGCAATCTAAATCTCAGATGAATATCAGGATCCGCATATCTGATAAAAAACCATTGATCAATACTGTTTTCACTTAAAAGTTTTTCGGTTATGCATTTTATTTTTTCCGATAAAATAGAATCGGCTGTTTTTACACCGCAATAAATTTTATAATACAACCATTCGCTACCAATAGAAAAGCTTTGTTTGCTTGCAAAAGTTTTCTTTTCTATAACTTTTGGCGATTCCTTTTTGGCAGTTTCATTTAGTACAATAGCAATACATTCGTTTGTGAACTCTGCTCCTTCTGTGTCTTTTATTAATGCAGCATCTTTTTCGAATAAATATTCAAATATGGTAAGTTCATTTCTGTTTTTTACAATATCTATAAAGGTGTCAACCGCAATTGGATTATCGCATGAAATCAATAATTCGTTGTCATATTCAATTACTAAAAACTTGTTTGGCAATTCAATTCGTTCTTTTAAATCAAAAAAGAGCTTTTGCTTTTCAATATTCGTTGCGGTTTTATTTTGAAATGGTTCTAAATCAGACTTATTTAATTGCCATGTTGCCGGACTTAAAACTGAATTCTGATATTCGACTCTTGGCAAAAAGCTAAATTGATTCGTTAATACTCCCCAATTGAAACCTAAAGCTGTCTTTGTAAAATATTGAGTTTGTAAATCGCCTAAAAAATGATAAACCGGTAAACTATTATTGCTGTGATTGTGCGCATTTCCCATACGGGGAATAATTTCTTTTTTTAGACGATTGTCGAATAAAATAATTTTATCGTCTTTTAATTTCAGTACTAAATCTTCCATTTTGACCTGAAATTCATCATCAACAGAACTTTTAGCCAAATACGGAATTTCATAATCACGAAAAGCTGGTCGCGACAAAACGTTTCCAGTTCTGCTTTCGGGTAAATGAACTATTTCTGCCAAGATTTTATCAGGCATTTGTTGTTGCTCAAATACTGCAATTTCTTTAGAAATATTCTCCAGCTTTTTACTGCCGCCCGCAAACCTGCCTAACAAATTTATGGCGCTGCTATTACCTGTACCTGAAATCGCAATTTTATTAGTTTCGGCATTAAGTACTTTGAACATTATTGAATAAGAAGAAGTCAATACTGAATCTGAAAAATCGATTCCTTTAAAGTCTGATTCGCTAATTTCAATAACTTTTTTATGCTCTTTTATGCTGCTAATAATTAATTTCAGTAAATGTGGCTGTACCGAATCCCATTTTATATCCTGTTCTTTGCTTGTTACATCTGCATAAATAGTATCGATTAAATCATTAATACCATTGTTGTCTTTTTGCGGATATCCAATGCCTGTTTCGGTATCTAATGCCAGTAATAACGGGATCTCTTTACCTTCATAATAATCCTCAAATCTGGTCTTAAAGTTCTCGAGATCAGAATTTATTTCCGGTGGCGTAATTTTATTCAAAAACGAAATCGCATTGTGTAATTGTGTCTGTATTGTTTTGTTCAAAGTTGCTGTCTCAGCTTTTTTATACAAATCAATTTGAAACAAGTTTGTTTCGCTCAATTCCGGTAAAATGATTTTTAATTTTTGATGTATGCTTTTATAGGTATCAATAGAATTGAAAAGTGATGCGTCATTAAATTCTATTAATTCATCGACTGAATCGAGTAAATTAATCAAATGCTTTAATTCATTACCAGGATTTATTTTAAAGATATTGTCCAGATTTTCGAGTAATCTTGAGAAATAATCTTCTCCGGTAATTGTAGGCTCAAATTCATTTATAAGCAATTGAGAAGCAATAATTTCTTCAACAAAATCATTGGCTTCCTCAAAACTAATTTCGTCATTAATCAATAAATGAACCAGTTCATCCTGATTTAATCCGTTTTTGCTTTGTTCTAAAATAAGGTCCAGATAAGGTGAATAATCAACTTTATTTAATTTATGAAAACGACGATTCTTAAGATAATAATATTCGATATAACGATAACAATCTCCAACAAAATAGATACTTGCGTTAGGAAAATATCTCAAATGAGGTTTAATAAAAGATTGTTTTGTTATTTCCTGCGCAATCGAAAAAAGCACATTCATGTCTAAACGAGTTCTGCGATTCAGGGTTTTGGTTAAATCTTTATTAAGCTCAATCTTGTTTTCGTCAGACCAATTACCAATACTCAAACCTGCAAATAAACCAAATGGTGTGCAACGATTACTTGCACGACTTTGATATTTGTACAACGAATTATTGATTTTCTTTAGCTCTTTATTATCAGTAATAGGTTTATTAAGATGTTTTCGAAATTCTTCATAAAATGCCGGCGATGCCACATATAGTGCTTCTAAAAAATTAGTTTCATTAATTTTTTGTTCAGTACTATAAAATGGCGAGCGAAAAATAAAGTGAGAATGAAATTTCATATACTTATGATAATAATAATGTCCTGTCCCATTTTGGTTCAATATTACTGATTGCACTAATCAAAGAAAGTCCGATACCGGAAACTCCTTCAAACAAACCAAATTCATTTACTAATGGCTCATCTTTACCGTGAAATTGCTTATATCCGGCAATTCCATCAGGATGTTCTGCTTTTTCTAAAGTGATTCCGTACCAATATTCGGCAGTTTCTCTGTATAATTCGATATTAGTATAATTATAGATTCTGGCATAAATATGTGCAATACCGGCGCTTCCGTGGCAAATGCTTGCGTCAACAACCGTATAAGTAAGAACATCTCTTTTTGAGGAATGCTTTGTAAATATTTCTAATGCAAATGCTACTAAATCTCTTTTGTCAAAGTATTTAGCATATTGAAAAATTGCCATCGCAACTCCTAAATCTCCATAACACCAAGCCAGATTACTGTCGGTTTTGTCATTATTTACTAATTGACTTGGAAAATAAAATTCTGATGAAGCATCAAATCTAACGCTTAGCAAAAAGTCAATACTTTTATTTAAATATTGTAGTAATTTAAAATCTTTCTTTCTATCAAATAATTTTAGCAGAACAAGAATTATAGACGGCACTCCATGCGCAAGTCCAAAAGAATATCCTTCTGTAGGATGTTCATCTTTTGCCAATGTAAAATCAACTTTCCATTTTAAAAAATTTGGATCATTCTCTTTTATTCTATCAATCGAAGCTAGCCAGGCGTCAAATAAATAATCATATTTAGACCCAATATTTTGTTCTAAAAGACTAAATACAACTCCTGTATTACCGTGCAAAAAATCTAAAGAGGTATCATTAGAAATAAATTCATGAAAAATTGAGTAGTCAAAATCGCTGATGTTATCCTCAAAATCAAAAAAATCTTCTTTCTCTAAATGATAAAGCGTATGCAAAATTCCGGCGATTCCAAAAGAAAAATTCAAATTATCCGGCTCCTGAAAATAATCAAATAACTCCTGAACATAAGCTTCACTTTCATTTAAGCGTTCTTTGTGCTTAGAATGATAAGCCATGAATAATACCAATCCTGATTGTCCTAAAAACAAAGAACAATCTGATTCGTCGTAAGTGTCGAAGGATTTTGAAATTTCCTTTAGTTTTTTCTCTACTTTACTTACTAAATCGTCGTTTTTTATAATTTTATTCCACATTTGTTATACAATTAAATATCACTGAATTCTTAAAACAATTTTAATGATGCTATCAATATTAAAAATATGGGCATTCACGTTTTCTAAAGAGTTATTACATTTTTTTATAATTTAACACCTTCCTATTTTTCAAGGATAAAACAGGAAGGTGTCTCAAAGTATTAAAAACCAAAAAAACTTAGTAAGTACACAATAATCCGCAAGTATTGTTAGTTGACTTTGTTGTAGATGGTTTTTCAGTTTGTCCACCACCAACAACTTTAGTCATTTGTTCATTATTTAATTTTGCAACGGTAACTTTGTTTAGAGTTAATTTACCTACGAATTTTACTTTTTTCATGTTAATTGTTTTTTATGTTTTTTGTATCGCTCCTTCACGTGGTTTATTCGGTTTAAGGTTTTCTCCTTTATGTTCCCTCAATTCTAAAAAATTGCAACCAACCCTTCTCTAACATTAATCATGTGCACTTGGTTTTTGTTAAAAAAGCAAATAATTGATAATTTTTATCAAACTTATAAAGAAGAGATGAATTGTATACATAGCAAAAACAACCTTTAACAAAGAAGGTTGTTTTTAGATAAATATTGTTAATTTTTGAAAATTGGTTTTAAATAAACCCTTGTTTTATAGCTTCTTTGACCAAACCGGAATCGTCAGTCACGTCAAAAGCTCTTTTCATTCTGATAATGCGTTTTTGGATTGCACTTGTAGTCAAAAAGATAACTCCTTCCAGTTCTTTTACTTTAAAACCTTTGGATAAATAGAATAGAATCTGACGGTTATAATCTTCAACCATTAATTCTTTTTTCCAGATGTCGTTAATGCAGTTTTGAACTGTAATACTTTTATATGAATTGCCTTGTAAAACCTCTGCTACAGCTTGTTGCAATTTATCCGGAGTAATATCATTTTTTATGATAAGTCCATCTAATCGCACATTTTTGTACAGTTCATAAACAACGAGAACTTCGGTATGTGCGGTGATCATAATAATTTTGCAATTGGGCATGATTTCTTTAATAAAACCAGCCAAATCACTTCCTGACAGAATAGATTTTTCTTCATATCCCGGCAAACCTTTATCAATTATAGCAATGTCAAATGATACTTTGGTTAAGGAAGTTTTCATAAGACAATTGTAAGCTTCCTCGCAATTATGGGCTTTTGAAAAAATAGGAGAATTTAATGCAAAAGGCGCCATTGAGAGTGCATTTATATAACCTTCTACGGTCATTGGATGATCATCTACTATGAGTACATTCATTCAAACATTTTTTTTAAACTTTAACAAAACAAGCAGTTTTTCTGCAACAAAAAAAATATTTACTTGCCTAGCTTGCAGCTTTTTATTCTTACTATAATTTAATGCGATTTTCTTTTCTTCTTATCGACGACAATGCCACTGATGTCAAGGGAACTCTGGAACTCTTTGACAATTTCCCTAATTATTTTTGCGCTGGTGTTGTCAAAGATAGTCAATCAGCGATAAACCAAATTATAAAAATAAAACCACAATTGGTATTTTTTCGCATTTCTGCTAAATCTAATGATGCCAACGCATTCTTTAAAACTGTAACAGAGTTATTTCAGTATCTGGATTACATTCCGTATTTCATTGCATTGGCTTCAACGCCAGATTATGCGCTTAGTGCCATACAATCAGGATTTTCAGATTATATGACTGAACCTTTACATTTGCACGAATTGGGGAAAATGTTATTTAAATTCGAAAAAAGAAATCCTCCAAATGTTGTATCAACAATTTGTATTAAATCTTATAGCGATTATCAATTTGTTGATTTGCAAAACATTACCTATTTAAAAGCAGACAATAATACTACTGATATTCAAATGGATAACGGCAAAACGGTTAATGCCTATAAAACGCTGAAACATTTTGAAGGCACTTTGCCATTTTACTTTCTTAGAATTCATAAAAGCTACATCGTAAACATCAATCATGTATCGAGAATACATTTGAGCAAATCAAAGTGTTATCTTAATTACAATGAAATATTGCCATTTTCATTGACGTACAAAGACAATGTTGATGCAATAATCAGGAAAATCAATATTTAAATTTCGATGAAATTATTCTTTTTGATAGTTCTAAAAAACTAAGGATTTTAAATACTCCTATTTCACCACGCAGATTCTACTTAAAACTATTCTGGTAAACAGGCTCACTATAACCTGCCTAAAATTCTACAATCTGTCTCTTATATCCGTTTAATTTGCAACAGATTTAACCAAAGAAGCTTCTAAAAATTGATATTGAAAATGGGGGAACATCTGCTTTTTTGCAGTGTCATTTTTAATATTTCAGAATGGTCAATTCCCGACTTTTCTAAAAAAGGTATTCCAATGTGGATAATGCCCAAATAAACCATTTTCTAATTTTTAACTATTTTCTAATGAAAAAACTAATAACTCTTTTCGGCTGTTTAACAGCGATTATTTTAATGACATCTTGTACTGCAGACAGTGTTGAAGGACCAAATGCTGAAGCTTTGAATAAAGAAACTAAGATAACTCCTCCAACCAATAACGATAACCCAAATACTACATCTAAGCTTACTGATGGGGTTGATGATAAAGATAAAGCTCAAGGTTAAGATTTTTTAATTAATAACCAGATAATACTGTTATTATCTGGTTATTAATATTTATTTTTGGAAGTATAACCACTATGTCCAAAACAATTGAAAGCAAACTTTAAAATAGTACTGCTAATTATTTTTTTTCAAATTACAGCGTGCCAGGATGCACACAAAACTGACGAATTAAAAAAAAATGTCACCATCGCTTTAAAAAATCTTGATTCTTCATCAGCGGAAAATGACGAAAAAGATAAAATAATTGACACACTCTACAATCAATTATTAGAACATAAAAACGATTCGATCAATAGAAATCTTTATTTCAAAATTGCAAGCAAATATTATAGCATCGATAAATACAGCAAATTTCTGACTGTAGTTAAAAGTGTCCATAATTTATCTGTCGAAGCAAAAGATGATGCTCATATTGCTAAATCATTATATTTCTTTGGGGATTATTATGATGAAGAATCACAATTGGACAGCGCTTTTAATTACTATTCTCAATCAGAAAAAGTATATTCTCAAATAAAAGATACGCTAAACATTGGCAGAACAAAATTATACAAAGCCGGAATTTTGTTTGATGCCGGAATCTTTTCCGAAAGTGAAGCACAAGCTGTAGAAGCTTTGAGATTACTTATAAAAACGAATAATACACGACTAATTTATGAATGTTATGTAATATTGGCCATTTCGCTAAAAGAACTTAATAACAGTACAGAATCTCTAAAGTATTTTGACCTGGCTCTAAAACAATTAGAAAAACAGGAAAAAGAAGGTTATCCTAAAAGCAAAATCGAAAAATCGAGAGTATCTTGTTTTAACAATATCGGAAGAGTTTATGAAAAACTAAAAAATTATCCCGAAGCAATACGTTTATACAAAAAAGGTCTAAAAATAAAGGACATAAAAAACAAACATCCAAAATCATACGCGATGTTATTGGATAATCTTGCTTACTCAAAAATGAAAATTGGCGATTTTAAAGGTGTTGATAAGCTTCTGTTTGAGTCCTTAAAAATAAGAGATAGTCTCGAGGTGTCAATTGGTATTGCATCGAGTAAAATTAATATTGGTGAATATTATCTTTATAAAAAGGATAAAAACAAAGGATTAGCTTATCTGAAAGAAGGTCTTAAACTGTCTAAAGAAATTAAAAGTAATCTGCATACCATTGAATCATTGAAGTTGTTAATGGCGAATGATTTAGAAAACAAAAACTTTTATACTTCTCAATATTTAAAAATTAATGACAGTCTGCAAAAAGTCGAAAGAATTACAAAAGACAAATTTGCAAGAATAGAATATGAAACGGATCAGGTCGAAGAAAAAAATGAGATTTTATCTCGTAGAAATACCATTATTATAATTAGTTCCGGAATTATAATTCTCTTTTTAGGAATCTTTCTGATTATATATCGTTTACGAGTAAAAAACAAAGAGCTTTCTTTTATAAAAGAACAACAAGAAGCAAATGAAAGAATTTATCAGCTTTTGCTAAAGCAGCAATCAGAAACAGAATGTGTGCGTAACGAAGAGAGAAATCGTATTGCGATGGAACTTCACGACGGAATTGTAAACAGTGTTTTTACAACGCGTTTTAATTTAATTCAGCTGGATTCTACTCAAGATGATAAAAAAGAACAACTTGTAAAAGAGCTTGAAAAAACAGAAAATGAAATCAGAAGAGTTTCTCATAACTTAACGCAAAACCAACTTTTTGAAGATAATAGTTTTACTGATGTAATAAAAAATCTGGTAGAATCGCAACAAAATCAGTTCAATACAAAGTTTGATTTCTCGGTTGATAAAGTTATAGACTGGACTCCGGTTTCAAGTACGAATAAAATACATATTTATCGCATCATTCAGGAAGCCTTGCAAAACAGTAACAAATACTCTAAAGCCGAAAGATGTTATATAATGCTTTTAAAAACCGGAGATAAAATTACCATTCGCATTTGGGATAACGGAATTGGATTTAATTCCGAAAAAATAAAAGAAGGTATTGGACTGCGAAACATAAAAGAAAGAACGAAATCACTAAACGGAGAAATGAAAATAATATCCGAAACAGGAAAAGGAACGACTATCGAAGTGATTTTTTAAAGCTGTTTTCTACTATATTTTTAATCTCGCAAAGGCGCTAAGACGCAAAGTTCAAACACAATATTGTCATTTCGACGGAGGAGAAATCTCCACAAGTAACTCCGCAACGCAAATTCAATCTTTGTGTAGCTTCTCGCGAAGATTTCTCCTCCGTCGAAATGACAAACCTTTGCGATTTTGCGTCTTTGCCAGAGTTTTGGCTAAAGCCATTCAAATTGATCTTATATAAACTCCAGCTAAAGCTGGAGCCTCTTCAAAAAAATTGTGTTTAAGCTTTGCTTTTAAAAATCTTGAACAAATAGAAATACTACAGATTTCGAGTTTTTATTTCCACAAGAAAAAAAGTATGATAATAAGCCTAAAAGTGGATTATTAATCACCTCTTATTTCACCATTTTTCTCTAACTTAGCGCTGTAGATCTTAAAATATAAGATTAAAACTAACTTTTTTTGATAACGAACTGAAAGAAAAAGGATTACTATTTTCTCTGGTTTCTATTCAGAAAAGCATTTTATAATAATTTTAGTTAATTGAAAACTATGAACAAATTTGATTTTGGAATTGTAGGACTCGGTGTAATGGGGCGTAATTTACTTTTGAATATTGCGAGTCATAACTTTGCTGCAGCAGGTTTAGATTTAGATACTGAGAAAGTTAATTCACTTCAACAGGAAGCTGATTCTGATCATATAATTGAAGCTACTACAGATGTTAAACATTTTGTATCGCTTATTCAACAACCAAGAGCTATTATGTTGCTGGTTCCTGCGGGAAAACCTGTCGACAGCGCAATAGCAAGTTTATTGCCTCACTTGGACAAAGGAGACATTATAATTGATGGTGGAAATACTTTTTATACGGATACTGACAGAAGATTTTTAGAATTATCTGATAAAGGAATTCACTTCTTTGGAATGGGAATTTCAGGTGGTGAAAAAGGCGCGAGATTTGGTCCTGCAATGATGCCGGGTGGAGATCAGAAAGCATACGAAAGACTTCGCCCAATTTTTGAAGCTATTGCAGCAAAAGTAGATGGAGAACCTTGTGTAGAATATCTAGGAAACGGTTCTGCCGGAAACTATGTAAAAATGGTTCATAACGGAATCGAATACGGAATTATGCAGTTGATTTCTGAGATTTATGACTTGATGAAAAGAGGTTATAATCTTGATGAAGAGACGATTCAGAAAACTTTTGAAGAATGGAACCAAACTCACGAGCTTAAATCTTATTTGATCGAAATTACCGGAAGTATCTTAAAAGAAAAAGACGAAGACGGAAGTCCGTTAATCAATAAAATTTCGGATTGGGCAAAATCTAAAGGTACAGGAAAATGGACTTCTCAAAACGCAATGGATTTGCAAGTTCCAATTCCAACAATCGATGCAGCAGTTTTTATGCGCGATATGTCTAAAACTAAACCGGAAAGAATTGAAGCTGCCAAAAAATTAACTTGGGAAGCTACTAAAACTGATGTTAATACAAGTGAAGCAATTGCGGCATTAAAATCGGCTTTATATTTTTCTATCGTTGTGACTTATGCGCAAGGATTAGCTCAGCTTCACACAGCTTCTAAAGAATATAATTACGGATTAAATCTGGAAACTGTTGCCAAAATATGGCGTGGCGGCTGTATTATTCGTGCTGCTATTTTAGAAGATTTCAGAAAAGCATATGTTTCGAAATCTGATTTACCAAACTTACTTTTAGATTCTGGAATCGCTTCAGAATTAACAAATAACCAGGCAGGAATGAGAGCAGTTATTCAATTTGCTGTTCAAAAAGGATTGCCTGTAGCCGGACTTATGAATTCATTGGCTTATTTTGATGCTTACAGATCAGAAAATCTTCCAACAAATTTAATTCAGGCACAACGAGATTATTTTGGAGCACATACTTACGAACGTACAGATGTTCCGGGTGTGTTTCACACAAAATGGTCTGAATAAAGAACTTTAAACAACACAACGACAACACACAAATGGGTAAGTTCAAAAATATAAATCCAACAATCATTGTGATTTTTGGAGGAACCGGAGATTTAGCAAAAAGAAAACTCTTTCCTGCATTTCAAAATCTTTATCTTGACGGACGTATGTCTGATAAGTTTGAGATTATCGCACTGGGAAGAGCCGAAAAAAGCAATGAAGATTTCCGTAGTTATGTCTTAGAAAATCTGGAAACCTTTTCGAGAAAAAAAGGACTTTCGGATCCTGAAACTCAAAAATTTCTTTCACATATAAGTTATCACAGTCTTGATATTGACAAAGAAGAATCTTATCAAAGTTTAAACGATAAGATAAACAGTATCGATGAAGCTTTTGGAGAACGTGCCAATCGTCTTTTTTACCTTTCGATTACGCCTTCTTTTATTACTACAATTTCAAGTAATATTAAGAAAATTGGTCTTGCAGCTAATCCAAAGCAAGATCGAATTATTATCGAAAAACCTTTTGGTTACGATAAAACTTCTGCAATTGAATTGAATGCCATGCTTTCGCAGACTTTTCAGGAAGAACAAATTTATAGAATTGATCATTACTTAGGTAAAGAAACAGTACAAAACATCTTGGCTTTCCGTTTTGGAAACTCAATGTTTGAACCTTTGTGGAGCCGTAATTTTATTGATTTTGTTCAAATTACAGTTGCCGAAGAAGTTGGCGTTGAAGAACGCGGAGGATTCTATGAAGGCGTTGGTGCATTAAAAGATATGATTCAAAACCATTTGCTTCAAATTTTATGTATGACGGCTATGGAAGCTCCGGCTTCACTTGAAGCAGATGATATTAGAAACCGTAAAGCCGATGTTTTAAAATCGATTCGCCGCATTAAACCTGATGAAGTAGATCACTATATTGTTCGCGGTCAATACGATTCAGGACTTATAAAAGGAAAACCTGTTGTAGGATATCGTGAAGATAAAGGAATTGCTCCTGATTCTAATACCGAAACCTATGTTGCGATGAAAATCTATCTGGATAACTGGAGATGGCAGGGAATTCCGTTTTATTTGCGTACCGGAAAAAGAATGCAGGAAAAACAATCTTCGATCATTATACAGTTTAAACCTGTTCCGCATTCGGCATTTTCTTATGGAAAAGAAGGAATGACACCAAACAGATTGATTATCAATATTCAGCCTGCAATGGATATCAAGTTGCAGTTTATGACCAAAAAGCCAGGATTATCACTTTCATTAAGACCGGCAGAAATGATTTTTGATTATTTCTCTTGTTCTACAATGTCACCGGAAGCTTATGAAACGCTTATCGCCGATGCTTTGGCAGGAGATCCTACTCTATTTATGCGTTGGGATCAGGTAGAACAAGCCTGGGATGCAATTGATACGATTCAACAAGTTTGGAAAACTACGGCACCAACCAATTTCCCTAATTACAAAGCAGGAAGCTGGGGACCTGAAGAAGCCGATGAACTATTGGCGCGTCAGGGTCATAAATGGATTCCAAACATACAAACAAAAGAAGAAATTTTAGATGATAAAGATTTACAATAATACAGAAGAAATTAATACTACAGCTGCCGATATTTTCGTAACAGCTGCACAAAAAGCAATTGCCGAGAAAGACAAATTTACAGTTGTACTTACGGGAGGTTCTTCTCCTGCAGGAATTTACAAATTATTAGCTTCTGATGCTTACAAAACTAAAATAGACTGGAGCAAAGTTTTTGTATTCTGGGGAGACGAGCGTTGGGTGCCTTTAAATGATGATTTAAGCAATGCAAAAATGTCTTATGCGTCATTATTAAGCCACGTTCCTGTTCCGGCAGAAAATATTTTTGAAATGTACAAAGATGGTGTTACACCAGAAGATTATGCAGTTACTTACGAACAATCTATTAGAAAAGTTCTTGGCGATGAAGGCAAATTTGATCTTATCTTATTAGGAATGGGAGACGACGGACATACAGCGTCACTTTTTCCCGGACAAGAAGTATTACAAGAACAAACTAAATGGGTTGACGCCTATTATCTTGAACCTCAAAAAATGCACCGAATTACGCTTACAGCTCCGTTAATAAACAAAGCCGAAAAGATTGTAGTTGTAGCTTTTGGAGAGAAAAAAGCGCATGCTTTAAAAGAAGTAACAACAGGAAATTACAATCCTGAAACTTACCCAATGCAGTTGATAAAACCTGTTTCGGGAGAATTAATATTTCTTGTGGATAAAAGTGCTGCGGGAACAAATTAAGATTTTTTTATACCCTAATATCAAAAAAGTTTATGCCTCACAGCATAAACTTTTTTTGTTTTTTATAATAATAAAAGTATGATATGCAAAGCTGTTCTCTATCAAATCAAAAATATTCTAATTGGTCTTTATTATCTCATTTTCATTGATATTACATTCACTATAAGAAGCTAGAAAAGCGCCATAAGTAGCCTTTTTTAATTTGACAAAATTGGCATTATTTAGCGGATCAAAACTCGCCGGACTGTCAAATGTTCCCGCAAGATATATCCTTCCGTCTGTTGTAAGTGCGATACCATGTCCTTTATCATAATCCTTGCCTCCCATAGATTTGGCGTAAATATAATTACCTTTAATATCATATTTCGCCAGAAAAATATCGGCTTCATAACCTGTCGTTTCTTTTGTTCTCCCCGGACTTGTCAGCTTGGCAATTTCTGCACTTGGGTCAAAATCAACTGTACCTTCAAAATAGCCTGTAACATATGCGTTTCCTGTGCTGTCTACAGCAATAGCATTGCCAATTACTCCTCTTCCTCCAGACATACTTTTGGCATAAATATAATCTCCTTCTGCATTATATTTGGCGAGAAACATTCCGCTTGGTTCTGGTGCAGATGAAATTGCGGTTCCTATTCCCGGATCAAAATCTGCTTCGTTTTCAAAAAATCCGGTAAGGTAGATATTATTGTCACGATCAAGAGCTATAGCTTTACTTTCATCTTTTGAACTTTCGCTTCCTATATTTTTTACAAAAACGAAATTCCCATAAGAATCATATTTTGCAAAGAAAATATTCTCATCATAAATACTCTTCATAATTGCAACTCCCTTTCCTGGATCAAAATCTGCAGTACCTGCATAATATCCGGTAAGATAAACGTTGCCTTTATCGTCATTGGCAATTCCTGAACTGTTGCCATTTATGTTTTTTGCATATACATACTCACCATTTGCATCATATTTGGTAAAAAACAAATGAACGCCATCTTGACTGGAGAGATTGGTTATTCCTTTTCCAGAGTCAAAATCGCAGATTCCCGTAAAATAACCTGTGACATATACATTTCCATTATCGTCCGCAGCAATGGCTTGTCCATAATCACGCTCTTTTCCGCCTATTGTATTCGCATAAAGTAATCTTCCGTCAGGATCATATTTAGCAATAAAAATATCAAAATCACCCGCACTAGCCTTTTTTATTATTTTTTTCTTAGAAGTAAAATTGGCTTTATCTTTAAAGCTTCCGGTAATATAGGCATTCCCATAACGGTCAACAGCGAGTGCGTTACAATTATCATATTCGATTCCGCCTAAAGCACAGGCGTATATATATTTTCCGTTGAAATCGTATTTTGCTACAAAAACATCCTCTTCGCCGGCACTCGTCAAATTGGCTATTCCTTCACTTGGATCAAAATCGGTTGTACCGGTAAAGTTCCCAGCAAGATAGATATTCCCTGCAGCATCAGTTTTTACGCTTTTAGCTTTAACAGAAAATAGCGCATTAGATTCTAATGGATTAATCCAATTCAACTGCAACGAGGTCTGAGCATGAATAGCAGGCATGAAAATAAAAAGCAACATTGGTAAAAGTAATCTGTGCAAAAATGTAGTTTTTAAATTCATAAAATAATTTTAAGAAACAGTAATAGATTCTCAACTTACAATAATATAAAAAATAGCTTTATTTTTTTACCCAAATATAAGTCAGTTTATACTTTATATGTACTACTAAAATTAAAAATTAAAGTTTTCAGGAATTTAAAAACCTCGTAAAATCATTTCTCACTTTTTAACTTTTATTACACACAAATTAAACAGTAAACTATCCCAAACTAATCTATATATTAGCATTTTTAACAGTACATTAATTGATAAAACAAAAAAAGTTTCTCCTCTCCCAACCTTTTTAGATTTTAATATATCTATATAATAAAGAGAACCGAAAAACCATAATAGATACCACAACATGAATAAATATTACTTTTTAGTATTATCAATTATATTGCTTTCAAATTTAAGCTGTGCACAAACTCCGGATTCCTTTTCGGTAATAGATCCTATTGTTGATACTGCTTTTGCAATATATCCAAGTGCAGGTTATTCGGCTCCGCTTTATATCAAAAACAATAACTATGTAATTTTTCAAAAAAATGCGAGTGAACGAAAAATTCTAAAAGACGCAGATGTTGAATCTTTTAGATCTCCAAGATTCAATGAATATGGTCTTTTTGCTTTAGATAAAAATGGTGTTTATTATAATGGCGATTTTATAGCAACTGATACAACCGGATTTAAAATCCTGGCCGAAATCAGGAATACAGAATACCTTGCTCGCCCGGATTTAGTATGGAAAACAAAGTATAAACTTTTTAAAAACAATATCGAGATTACAGAAGATATTGATATCGAAAGTTTCAGATCTGCCAGTAATTTTTCAACGCTTTATTTTAAAGACAAAAATCATCTTTATTATAATTTTAAAAAGATAAAAAACGCCGATGTAAATTCACTTTCAGAAACTTTTGAAGCTATTATTTATGACAAAAACTATGTTTATATAAATGGCGAGATTGGACTGCATAATGGCGATACGCTTCGTTCTGTAAATGATTATTTAATGAAAACTTCAAAAGAAGTATTGACATTAACAGGCCGGATGCTTGTTCCAAATATTGATGCAAAAACCATTCGACCATTGTCCCGACATTATTCTATAGATAAGAATTTTGTGTATTATGATGGTGAAAAAACAATACTTACAGCAAAAAATCCAGAAAAAATAAAAGCTTGGGATCAGGAAAACAGCCGTTTTATTTCTGATGGAAAAATGATTTATGCGGGTACAAATTATCCATTTCCTGAAGTTGACGCTAAAACTTTTGGAATGATTCCGTTTTCAGATTGGTACTTTGATAAAAATGGAATTTATAGACGAGAATGGAACGAAAAAGAAGGAAAATCTGAGTTTAAGAAATTCCCTTTTGTTTATACACATAAAGTTACATCCAAAAATACTTTTCTTGGCCAATCCTATCGCTATTTGATATATGAAAATCAGGCTTATGATCTTTCTAAAAAGAAAATGTATAAAAATCTCTCTCAGACGCAAATCAATGCTGCAAAAAATGCTAAAACAGACATCTTCAATTCAACAGGAAAGAAACTTTACGAATATCAGTTGTATGAAAGTGATAATAAAATTTATATCAACAGCAAAGAAACAACCGCAGATGCTGAGACTTTTGAAAGAATTCTGAATTGTTATAAAGACAAAAATAATGTTTACACTTATTATAGAAGTGATAAGCTAATTCCTATAAAAGGTATTGATGCACAAAGCGTTAAGCCATTCTTTAATTTTCTGGCGGACAAAGATTATATCTACAGTGGCGCCAATAAAGTAATAAAAAATAAGAATGTCGAAATATTAGCAGTCATAACAGGAAACAGACCCGGTTGTGGTTTAGATACAACTCCTTCTTCTGATTATTATCTTCTAAAAAATGATGATGGATATTGGCTTGCTTTAATTTCAAATGTAGTTAATATTAAATATTTAGGCAATAAACCAATCGAAGGCACAGGAAATATTGGTACCCTATATACTCCTCCGGCAATAATCGCGCCCGGAACTATAGACGAAAACAAGATTTATAATACAGTAGACCTAGATGTATTGCCAGATTATAACGGAGGAATGGCTGCAAGAAATAAGTTTGTAGAGAAGAACTTTAAAGCACCAAAAGACGAAGGAGAAAGAATTCAAGGAAAAATTTATTTGTATTTTATAATCGAAAAAGACGGAACAATTACGAATCAAAAAGTACTGCGAGATTATGGTTATGGTTCCGGCGCAGAAGCTTTGAGAGTCCTGAATAAAATGCCAAAATGGATTCCGGGACAGATAAAAGGAAAAACGGTAAGGTCTGCTTATAGTACTGTATTTGTTATTCAGAAATAAATTAGCATCAAAAATTATTAGACCTGTTTATGTTTGAAAAACCATATTCTGTAATTCCAATTTGTATAAAAGAGTGATTTATGAAAAGAATACTATTTGTTATTTTGCTTTGTTGCGCGTCAAATAATTTGTTTTCGCAAGCCAAAACCGGATATACCTTAATCCCTGATTCTAATTTTGAAAAATGCCTGATTGATATGGGATATGATTCTGGTAAACCTGACGGAAAAGTATTGACAGCTAGTATTGCCAATGTAAAAAGATTGGATATTTCGAAAAAAAACATCTCAGATTTAACTGGCATACAAGATTTTGAGTCCTTAACTGAATTGTTCTGTGGTGGAAATAAATTAACGAAGCTCGATCTTAGCAAAAATACCGCTTTGACTAATTTAGATTGTTTTGATAACAGACTGAAATCATTAAATTTAACCCAAAATACAGCTCTTATTTATTTACGTTGTTTCAATAATTTATTAACAGCATTAGATGTAACACAAAATACAAAACTAAGTGAGCTATTTTGCTCCAGCAATAAATTAGAAACTTTAGATGTAAGTAAAAACAGTATTTTAATAGAATTATTTTGTTTTCAAAATCAGTTAACTTCTTTGAATTTGCATCAGAATAAAGTTTTACAATATTTGCAGTGTTTTAATAATGAACTTACTTCGCTGGATTTAAGCCAAAATACAAATTTAGCTACTTTAGAATGTCAATATAATAAACTAACCCAATTGAATTTAACTCAGAACATTAATTTGGGTTATTTACAATGTTTTGACAATCAACTAACAGCGATAAGTTTTTCCAAAAATAATACCCTTAAAACCATAGACTGTTCCAATAATCAATTGACTGCATTGGATCTTAGTCCTAACAAAGCTTTGAAAGATTTGGGATGTCGTAAGAATCAGTTAAAAACATTGGATTTATCAAACAGTCCTTCTTTAAAAGGTTTTGATTGTTCCAAAAATCAATTAACTGATTTGAATATTAAAAATTGTCCTCGTATAAGTTATATGTTTGTTGAGGAAAATCCTGATCTAAAATGCATTAGCGCAGATTTTGATGGTAAACCATATGATGGCAGTTCTATGTCAGACTTTTCAAAATGCAGGATAATATGCATAGAACTCGAACCTGGATATACGGTGATTCCGGATATTAATTTTGAGAAAGCTTTAATTGCATTAAAATATGATTCTGGTGAACCGGACGGAAGAGTCTTTACAGCAAATATTGCCACTATTACAGATTTGGATGTTTCGAATAGCCAAATCAAAGACCTAAAAGGTTTGGAAGCTTTTATCGCTTTAAAAACGTTGGATTGCTCTAAAAATGGTATTGAAAATCTGGACATTAGCGAATGTAAAGCCTTGACAAAACTTACTTGTACTAAAAACCAAATGAGCTACTTAACTGTAAGCAATAATAAAAATCTGACTGCGCTTTACTGTCAGGAAAATTGGCTTACTACTTTGGATATTTCTACAAATAAGGCTTTAAAAGAATTAAATTGTGAAGTGAATAGTATCGATTTAGATGTTTCTCACAATAAAGCACTTACTTTTTTAAATTGTGAAAATAATCATATGACTTCTTTAGATGTTAGCCAAAATAAAGCTTTACTAAATTTGAGCTGTGGTTACAACGATTTAAAATCTTTGAAATTGTCTAAAAACAAAGCACTTACTACTTTATATTGTGACAATGCCTTATTAACGGAGCTAGACGTTAGTAAAAACACTTCTCTAATCGAATTGGGCTGCTATTCCAATCAAATAACAAACCTGGATTTGTCTAAAAATATGCGTTTGAATTACATTGATTGTCAGTCTAATAAAATGAAGAATTTAAATGTTTCCAAAAACACTGCTTTGACAATTTTACGATGTAATGACAATAAATTGACAACTTTGGATTTATCTAAAAATGTAATTTTAGAGGAGTTATTTTGCAGTCATAATCTCTTAACTGTTTTAGACATTAGTCAGAACCCAAAATTAGAAAAACTTGAGTGTGCCGATAATCAATTGACAAATCTGGATATTTCTAAAAATAAAAACCTGAGCAAGCTGTATTGCAATGAGAATAAATTAAAAGAACTTAATGTAAGTTCAAATACAATATTACGTAATTTTAGCTGCGCATCGAATCAAATAACAACTTTGGATGTCTCTAAAAATACGGTTTTATGGTATTTTAATTGTAGTTCAAATAAACTGACAAGTTTGGATCCAAGTCAAAATACTCTTTTAATGTATCTTGAATGCAACTCTAATCTATTGAAGAATTTGGATATCAGTAAAAATACAGCTTTGAAAGAATTTCGTTGTAAGCAAAATAAATTAGAAAATTTAGAGCTGTCTCACAATCTTCAATTAACGAGAGTTTCATGCGAAGAAAACAAGTTGAAAACTCTCGATTTATCCAAAAACACAGCATTGCTTGATTTAATTTGTTCTTCGAATGAATTGATTTCACTTAATCTCAAAAACGGAAATAATAGCACAATATCCTATGTTTCTGCTCTTAAAAATGAAAATCTCAAATGCATTCAGGTTGACAAAACAGATTTTACTTCTTCGAGATGGTTCAAAGATTCTGGTGTGATTTTTAGTACTTCATGTCAATCGAATTAAGCCTTATAATATTCTTTTCTTAAAATTTACAACCATTTATAAAACAAAAAATCCATCATCTTTACAATTACTATAAAGATGATGGATTATTGAATGTTTTTTTATTGCGCTCCTCCGCCTAAAGCGCGGTATAAATTTATTGCTGCATTTAGCTTTTCTAATTTTATAGCTACAACATCAAGTTCATTTTGCAACGAACTATTTTGCGCTACAATTACTTCAAGATAACTCGCCATTCCGCTTTTGTATAAAAGTCCGGCATCTGAAGTTGCTTTTTCAAGCGAAACTGATTTTTCTGTCGCAAGAACAATTCTCTCATCTGCATATTTTAATCTTGACATCGCATCATTTACTTCTCCAACCGCAGTTATATAAGATTGCTTAAACTGAATCGCTGCTTTTTCTTGTTCTAAAAGTGCAACCTGATAAGCTGTTCTTAACTGTTTCTTTCTAAATATAGGCTGCGCTAAATTTGCTGCAATCGATTTGGTTACAGATCCCGGGAAATTAAACCAAGTATCAAACTGAAATGAATTTACTCCAATCGATGGACTTAAACTTAATGTTGGATACATCGTAGCTTTTGCCAATCCTGTTTTTGCATAAGCAGACATTACAGCATATTCGCTTGCTTTAACGTCTGGTCTTCGACTTAAAAGCGAAGCTGGAATTCCAGATGGAACCTCAACAGCAAATTCTGATGCATTTAAGTTTCCTGCACGTGCCACAGTATTTGGATATTCTCCGCATAAAATCTGCAAAGCATTTTCCTGAACTGCAATATTCGCTTTTGCTAAAGGAACCAATAATTCGGCTGTTTTTTTCTGCGCTTCACTTTGGTTTAATGCAAGAGAACTTATTGATCCTGCGGTATATTGCAACTTCATCATGTTTAAAGTGCTGTCGCTCAATTCAATATTTTTCTGCGCAATTTTAAGCTGTTCGTCTAATCCTAAAAGGTCATAATAAGCTTGTGCTACCTGAACAATGATTCTGGTTTTTAATGCCGAAAGATTTTCTTTCTGAGCAAAATAAGTTGCTTTTGCGTCTCTTTTTTGCATTGCAGCTTTTCCCCAAATATCAACTTCCCACGACATACGAAGATTGGCGCTGTAATCATCCAGATAATTTTTACTCGTAAATTGGGCGCTTAACGAGCCATTCAGCGAGTTTTTAGACTGATACGTTCTACTTGCTCCTGCATCAAAATCAAGTGTTGGAAGCAATGATAATTTTGCTTGTTTGTAATTCAAATCCAACTGTTCCATGCTTTTCATTGCGATAAGCACCTCGTTATTTTTAACGAGGGCTTTTTCAATTAAATCAACCAATAATGGATCTTTGTAATAACTTTTCCACGGAAGTAAAACCGTATCTCCCGTTACCGCAATTTCTTCGCGGTATTTATCAGGTGAATTTAATTCTGCACGGGAATATTTTTTTCCTACCACACATGACGTTAAAATCAAGCCGGTAAACAAAGTAATTCCGATTTTATATAGTATTTTCATTATTATTCTTTTATAGTTTGAACTACGGTTTTCTTGCCCGAAACTTTTTCCTGTAAATATTGAAATACAATGAAAAGCAACGGAATCACAAAAACTCCCAAAATAACTCCGCTCAACATTCCAATTGATGCGCTCACACTTATCGATCTGTTTCCTACTGCAGTTCCTCCAGCGGCAAACATCAACGGAATCATCCCTACAATAAAGGCAAGCGAAGTCATGATAATTGGTCGCAACCTTGACCTTGCACCTTCAATTGCCGCTTCAACAATACTTAAACCTGACAGACGTCTTTGAAGTGCAAACTCTACAATTAAAATGGCATTTTTAGCAAGAAGTCCCACTAACATAATGAGCCCGACCTGAACGTAAATGTTGTTATCTAAACCAACAGCTTTTACTCCGGCAAAAGCGCCTAAAATTCCTGTTGGAATTGAAAGCAAAACCGCCAACGGCAATAAATAACTTTCATATTGTGCTGCCAATAAAAAGAATACAAACAACAGACATAATCCAAAAATGGCAATCGTTTGGTTTCCTCCTGCTTTTTCTTCCAGACTTAAACCTGTCCATTCATAACTGTAATCAGCTGGAAGTTTATCTAAAACTTTTTCTAAATTACCCATAATCTGACCGTTACTGTAACCCGGCAATGCCATTGCGGTAATATTTACCGAATTATAAAGGTTGTAACGATTCACCGATTCCGGCCCGTAAACTTTATGGAATCTCACGATTGATTTTACAGGAACCATCTTCATCTCTGCATTTCTAACAAAAATTTCGTTAAATGCATCCTGATCCATTCTGAAGATTCCATCGGCTTTTACATTAACTCTGTAAAACTTACCAAATCGGGTAAAATCTGATGATTGATCTCCCGCAAAATACGTCTGAATATTTCCTAACAGCTCTTTGATATTTACTCCCATTTGACGCGCTTTGTCTTCATCAACTTCCAATTCCAGCTGCGGATAATCAGCTCTAAAAGTCGTATACGCATATTGAACTCCGGGTTGCTGCATAATTTGTCCGATCACTTTATCTGACATTGCTTTTAAAACTTCCGGACTTCTTGCCATTCTGTCCTGCAATACAATTTCGGCACCACTCGTTACACCAAATCCTTCTACAGGCGGCATTCTGAATACCATAACCGAACCTTCTTTGATTTTGGATAATTTGGCCGTAACACTATTCAAAATTTCATCAATATCTTTAACTTCACCTCTATCTTTTTTAGGCTTTAATTTAATAAAACCCAATCCGTATGCGGTACTGGAACTGTTACTCAAAATATTAAATCCAGTAATACTCGTATTAACATCAATCGCTTTTTCTGATTCTAATATTTTCTCCATTCTCTGAACTACTTCAGTTGTACGATCAAGCGCTGTTCCCGGTGGCATCGATAAACTGTACACCATAAATCCATCATCTTCAAGCGGAACGAAACTTTTTGGCGTTGACATCATCATATAAATTGCAAGGGCAGTTATTCCGGTAACCAATCCTGCTGCAATCCATTTTCTTCCCACAAGAAAACGAACACCTTTGATATATCTTCCGGTAAAATTGTTGAAACCCGTATTGAAACCCACAAAAAAACGGTCTTTAAAACTGGTTTTATGTTCGTGATTTCCGTGTTTGTCACCATGGTTTTTTAATAGAAGTGCACATAAAGCAGGCGTTAACGTCAAGGCATTTACAGCCGAAATAATAATCGCAATTGCCAAAGTATAAGCAAATTGTTTATAAAAAATCCCCGAAGATCCTGTCATAAAACCAATTGGAATAAATACTGCCGACATAACCAAAGTAATCGAAACTACTGCTCCGGTAATTTCTGCCATTGCACTGTGAGTCGCTTCTTTGGCTGAAATCCCTGCGTCTTCTTCCATTTTACTGTGAACGGCTTCTACCACAACAATAGCATCATCGACTACAATTCCGATCGCCAAAACCAACGCAAAAAGTGTTAGAATGTTAATCGTAAATCCAAAAACCAACAAAAAGAAAAAAGTTCCTACAATCGCCACTGGCACTGCAATAGCTGGAATAATCGTCGAGCGAATGTCCTGCAGGAATATAAATACAACAATAAATACCAAAATAAAAGCTTCAAACAAAGTCGATTTTACCTGTCCTGTCGCTTCGTCCAAACGATCTTTGGTACTCATTACGTTCACGTATTTAATTCCGGGAGGAAAAGACTTCGATAATCGCTCTACTTCTTTATTAATCCCAATTTCAATATCGTTTGCATTAGAACCCGAAGTCTGTAAAATTGCCATTGTAACCGCATTTTTACTGTTCGATTTATTATCCCCGCTATAAGAGATTGAACCAAATTCTACTCTTGCGACATCTTTAAGACGCAACAAATTATTACCGTCATTTTTAACTACAATATTTTCATATTGCTCCGGTTTGTTTTTCTTTCCTTTATATCGAATTACATATTCTAAAGCCGCTTTTGATTCTTCTCCCAATTTTCCCGGAGCAGATTCTAAACTTTGATCTGCAATTGCCTGCGTAACATCAGATGGAACCAAACCTGCATTTGCCATTTTTCTTGGGTCAAGCCAAATTCTCATCGAATAATCCTTCTGACCAAAAATCTGAACCTGACCAACACCAGGAACACGTTTCATTTGTGGAACCAGATTGATATTAGCATAATTCTGAAGAAAAAGCTCGTCGTACTTTTTGTTATCATCTGTATACAAGTTGAAAATAACAATCATACTATTTTGCTGTTTCGACGTTGTAAGTCCCATTCTGATTACTTCTTGCGGAAGTTTTGGAGTCGCTTGCTGTACTCTGTTTTGAACGTTTACCGCAGCCTGATCCGGATCTACACCTTGTTTGAAAATAACGCTGATCGAAAAAGATCCGTCATTACTGGCAGAAGATTTAATGTACTGCATATTTTCAACACCATTAATCTGCTCTTCTAACGGAGTTACTACAGAACGGATTACTGTTTCACTATTTCCTCCCGGATACGAACCACTAACCATTACTGTTGGAGGCGAAATATCAGGAAATCTGGTAACCGATAATCTTGTAAGACCAATAATACCCAAGATCACCAGAACAATGGAAATTACTGTCGCCAATACTGGCCTGTCTATTATTTTTTTTAACATGGAAAATGTTATTTATATTAAAAACTAAAAATTATTTTTACTAAGAGCCTTTACGATAACAGCATTTAGCGTTACTTGATTATCGCTCTTACTTCGATACCATCACTTAGCGCATCGATAGAATTTAATGCAATCTTATCACCGCTTTTTACACCGTTTTTCACGAAATAATTTGTGCCCGAACTTCCGGCAACTTCAATTGGTGTCATGGCTACTTTATTGCCTTTGCCTAAAACAAAAACAAAAAACTTATCCTGAATATCCTTCACGCTTGCCATTGGTACCGTTACAACAGAAGACAAATTGCTGTTTAAAATAATTCTTGCCGAACCTCCTGCGCGTAACAGTTTTTTAGGATTTGGAAAAATCGCTTTTAAGGCAATTGTTCCGGTAGTTCTGTCAATGTTTCCACTCGCAATTTCTAATGTTCCTTTTTGATCGTATGCACTATCATCTGCCATAATAAGACTTACTGTTTTCTTTGATTTTGAATCTTTGGCGAAAGTCAGATAATCAGATTCGCTCATCGAGAAATAAACAAATACTGTATTGATATCTGATAAAATAGTCAACGGAACAGTATCTGATGGCGTAACCAAATTTCCAACACGGTTTGGAATACGGCTGATATAACCGCTTACCGGAGCTTTTATCAAAGAGAAATCAGCGTTTATTTGTGAAGATCCTAAAGCTGCTTTTGCTTGTGCTGCCTGAGCTTGTGCTGCATCGTAATTTGCCTGTGCCGTTTTTAGCTGCATATCCGAATATACTTTTGCGTCAACCAAAGGTTTTACTTTTTCAATTTCAAGTTTAGCATTCGCTAAGTTTGCCAAAGCGCTTTTGTAAGCTGCACGACTGCTGTTAACCTGCTCTGCATAAACATCTCCTTTAATTTTAAAAAGTAATTGTCCTTTGTTTACATAATCACCTTCTTTTACATAAATTGCTTCAAGGTATCCTGAAACCTGCGCTTTAATATCAACATTTACGGTTCCTTCTACAGTTCCGGGATATTTTTTCTCCACTTCACCTGTAACAGATTTTGCCTGAAAAAAATCTACTTCCGGTTTTGGAACCGCCATTGCATCTGCTTCTGATCCGCTTTTACCGCATGAAGAAAAACCGATGATAATCAATAAAACTACAACCTTATTGAGTGTTTTATAATTTTGGAAAAATTGTTTTGTCATTTTATTTCACTTTAATGAATACATAGAATTTGACGGCAAAATAACAGCACAAAACGACCTTTAAACAGAAGAAAGTTACCCAAACGGAATTTTTCGATACTGAAACGAATACGTATCTGACCAAAGAAAATCAGATCTTTTAAAAATGGAATTTTAGAAAAATATCAGTAGCAATTATTCGGCTGTCATGTATATCGTAACCGATTTCTTTTTGCCACGTAAAAGCGTAGTTCCGGCAACTATAAAGTTTTCCTGATTTGCATGAGACAACTGCTCATAAAAAGAATTTGTAATTAAAAGATCGGCTTTAAAACTATTGCATAAATCCCGTACTCTTGCCGCTGTACTTAATACATCGCCGTGATATGCAATTTCGGTTTTAATCTGACCAATTTCTGCTACGGTAACAAGGCCTTCATTTACCGAAGCTTTAAATTTTGGCTTTAAGCCGAATTTCTTTTGATAAAACTGCTTTCTTTCTAACAATCTGATAGAAAATTTCTCGTAAAGTTCGATGCATTGTTGTCTGTCAAAACCTTCTGAAACTTTCCAGGTTAAAACTGCTTCGTCGCCTACATATTGATATACTTCGGCATTGTACTTTGGAAGCAATTCTGATAAATCATTAAAACATTCCTGAAGCAAAAGGCTGTAATTATAATGTCCGGCTTCTTCGGCTGCAGTTGTTGAAGAATACATATCGAGAAACATAAATATTCGGTATTCTACAACCGGAATCATATAGTTTCCTCTAAGTAAACTTTCGAAGTAATTTTTCCCCATTCGGCGGCGAAATACCTGAAATAAAGTGATAAAAACATAAACAATAAGGCAGTAAAATGTAAAGCTTAAAATCCACATATTGCTAAGTTGCAAAACAAATAAATTGTCAATTGTTATATAATGCGCTTTATTAAGTCCTGCAATTATAATAAGTCCAATTATACATGTTATTAGAAAAAGAAGGCTTCGAAGCAGAATCATTAGTAAGATTCCGAAGTTTTTAAAAAACCTCGGATACACATATTCCTGTAGTAAAAAGAGGTTTGTACCAATAAAAATACCCACAAAAAAAGCAATGATAAGCTCTGCTTTTAAAAAATCTACTGCACTTGATCCAATCTCCTGAAAATAAAAATCGCTAATCATACTATACGTCATAAAGACATAGAAAAACAGCGCCATAATCCATAATACAATAATCTGCAGGTATTCTTTGAGCTTTAAAAAGGTTTTTAGGGAATATTTCATTTAAGATAATTTTGATACAAACCAGACTAAAAAAAGAATAGAAGTCCGGGAAATAATGTTGCAGCAAAATTAAAACAAGAAGATAACGCAATAGAAAAAGTCTTACCCAACCGTTGATTACACGTGCTCAATAGTGAATTATTACAACCCAAAATGATTACAAAATATTCCTTTTAGCGATCCATCCATTGTTTGAAAACCGGAGCTTTTTCGCGGCTTATGATTACTTCACGTTCAGTATCTAATTTAAGCTGTATTTTGAGCTTTGCATTAAAATAGTTTGAGATCGATTTTATACTTTCTACCCGAATAAAAAACTGTCTGTTGGCGCGAAAAAAAACATCAGGATCAAGTTCCTGTTCTAATTCTTCCATTGTTTGGGTAATTGGAATAACGGTGCCATCTTTAAGCACTAAATTACTGGTTTTAAATTCAGAATATATAAAATCAATATCGGCGACATCTACGCTTTTATAACCATCGCGATAGGTTACTAAAAAACGCAATCTAAAAGAAGGTTTATTCATAAAACCTTTCAGAATTCCGGCAATATCTGTGGCATTATTTTCAACTTTCGAAATGGATTTAAACTTTTTTAAAGCAAATTGAAGTTCGTTTTTTTCGATTGGCTTCATCAGATAATCAATGCTATTTACCTTAAAAGCTTTTATGGCATATTCATCATAAGCCGTTGTAAAAATAACAGGAGAAGTAATTTCGACTTCATCAAAAATAGAAAAACTCAATCCGTCTGCCAGACGAATATCCATCGTGATTAAATCCGGTGCGGGATTTGAATTCAGCCATTTAACAGAATCTGCAACGGTATCAATAATTGCCAGAATCTCGCAATCGGGTTCCAGTTCTTCCAACAATCTTTTTAGACGGCTGGCGTTGATACTTTCATCTTCTACAATTAAAATTTTCATACTATTTTGTAATTAAAGGCAAACGTACACAATAAGCCCCATTTGACTCTGAGAAAACGGGCATTCTATCGTGCAGAATTTTATATCGAAACTCAATATTTTTATGTCCGATTCCTGTCGAAACCAGGCTCTTTCCGGCTGTTGGCTGCAGATTATTTCTAACCACAAGATCGCCAAGATCTGAATAAATAGAAATCGTAAGCGGATTTGACACAGTTGCCATATTATGTTTTACGGCATTTTCGACCAATAACTGCAATGTTAATGGCGGTAAATGACGGTCTAAACAACTCATATCAATTTGTAATTTTAATTCGATTTTTTCGCCTTGACGTTTCTTTAAAAGATAAAAATAAGCATTCAAAAATTCAAGTTCTTCTTTTACCGTAATCGTATCTTTATTTAGGTTTGAAATCATATAACGATACACTTTTGTAATATTCTCCAAAAATGATGCAGCGGCTTTTGGATCTTCATGAATCAACTCCGTTAAAGCACTAAAATTATTAAAGATAAAATGCGGATCAAGCTGTAGTTTTAAAGACTCTAATTCATATTTTGCTGCAGCTTCCTGAAGTTCAGACGCTTTGACTTTTAGTTCTGCCGCTTCTTCAGATGTTACACGCCAGCGGTTTAGCAAAAATATACTGGTATGGATAAAACTTATAAAAAGGGATAATATCGCAGCCATTAAATTGGACTGCCAGATTTGGACAAGTTCGCTCTCTTTTAATGGTGTCCAAGAGTATAAGTACATCCATAAATAAGAGAATAAATAGTTTAAAAGAATGTTACCTAAAATAATACATATAAACTGTGCAAAAGCTCTAAAAATTGGCTTTTGTTCCCAACTGATCCAATAATTTAGGGTTCTCCCAACAAAGAGACTTAATTCTGTAAGTACAGCACAATAGATCAGAATTATAAATATATCAAGCGTCCAATCTATCACTAATAAAGTATTGTGCTCAAAATCCTGATAGGGATTCAGAAAATAATACGATGATAAATAAATCAGGAAAACCACCGGTATCACAATAACTCTATAGTATTTATAGAAAAAATTCTTTCCGGATGGTTTATTTTGAATACTTGAATTCATTAACTAATAATTGGTGAAATACTAAATTTATGCATTTTAATTGAAACAAAGATAAAAATTGACAATGCCTATTACACTTCTAAAACCTTTTTCTTTCTGATATATGATTTTAGTTTATTGCTTTCTAATAATTTGGGAAAGACAATAACGGAATATCCAGACCTGCCGCCATAATTCTGGTTTTGCTTTTATGAACTAATGAATCCCAAAAGCCATATTTTTGAGGTACCATTACTAAAATATCAGCATCATAATTTTTGATTTCTTTCTCTATTTCCTTGATAACCGAATTTGATTTTACACTTTTATACATGTATTTCACTTGCTCAAATTCTTTTTCTAATGTAGAAGTCAGCAATATTTTCTCTTGTTCTTCTTTTAAATTATTCAGTTTTTCTTCTACGCTAAAGAACTCAATTTCTGCTCCCAAATCACTAACAATCTGCCTTATCCAGCTAAATCTTTTAATTGCTGATAAACTCAAAGTATCAGAAGCATAAAGTATTTTTTTGACATTATGGAAACGGGCTTTTAAAGGCACAGCCAAAACCGGAATATTCAAATTTTTTATGACAGCTGTAGTTGAATTTCCCATTAATTCCTGTTCAAAAGAACGCTCTGCCATTCCCATAACCACAAGACTTGCAGCTGTACTGCCAATAAGATAAGAAAGTTCATCTTCTAAAAAAGAATACGTGCAGACAGAACTAACTTCTATTTTGTATAAATCAGCTATTTCTGAGCTTAATGTTTCAAGTCGGAAAGCTGTTTTTTCAATTTGTTTCTGCAAGTTTTCTGCAGTAATAAGAGAATTAGCACTGTGAAAACTTAACGAAAAGGAGTTAAACAGAATCAGCTTGGCTCCTGCAGTTTTTGCAATTCCTGCTGCATAAGTAACAGCATTATTTGATATTTCTGAAAAATTTGTCGCGGCAATTATAGTCAGTGGAGAAATCATAAGTAGATCAATTAAACAATTATTGTTGTAAAATTGCTTAATTAACGCTTTCGGTATTTTTTTAAATTACTGAAGAATCATATTTTTAATCTCAACCGTATTTTTGAGTTTCTGAAACTAAAGTATAACTTTGGATACGGCAAATTGTCTTTTAAAATATATTTTAGAACTTTAGCTTAATGCGTTCTTAAAAGTATACTACTATAAAATTTCATTCCTATCACTTTCATGCTTACCTTTGCCGCGTAAAAAATTTTACGCCCCTTTATGATCTTATACCTACTTTTTCAAATTCTGATTTCCTGGTTGTTAACCTGTTGCATTCTCAAAATATTCAACGCGGCATTATCAAACTCAGACAATGAATTTTACCGTGAACCCACTCTTCTTACAAGTCTTCTTTTTGCTATTGATATAAATTTACCGCTTAAAGCGAAATTAAAAGCGGGAAAGATATTCCATCACAGCTTTGGACTTTGTTTTGCTACCATTTATTATCTGCTTTGGTACAATGAATTTGCAGAAATTTCATGGACGCCAACTATTATTATTGGTTTCATTAATGGTTTAATCCGAATTATAAGCTGGACTTTTCTCGTCGAAATTATACCATCAGCTCACACTAAGAATTTTAAAGGTTATTATCTGCAACTTGTATTTGTACACAATATTTTTATCATTATTGCATTTTCTGTAGACTGGTTAATTCAGTTATAACTATTATAATTTATCATCTCAAGAACATAAAAAAATCCGCAAAGTCAATAATAGACAATTGCGGATTTTTTCCTTAATTTGATTTTACTAGTAAGCACTAAAATCGAGTGTATTACTTTTGTTGAGTGTAATTTTTAACATATAGAAACATAGATTTTCTTTCCCTAAAAGGCGTTTCACTTATTTAAATACATCCCGATGCTTCGAGCAATGTCATTAAGTTAAGGGGAAATCTACAAAATTACTTAACAGTTTAATCCGGAAAGTAATTAGAAAAATCCGTTTTTATCAGCGTTTTCGCTTTAGCGAATCAGTTAAATCAGTGTCTAATTTTGACGCGGATAAAACAGATTTACTTCGTAAAAACGCAGATAAAAACGGATTTTATTTTGTTTCCTTTTTTTTGCACATAAAATCTATGTTTCTATGTGTTTAGTTTTTTTTCGAATTACAACCAAAACTTATTTTATATCAAACCATAGTTTTGTAGTCAACAAATCTTTTCCCTGAGTTGCTATTGCAGCTTGGTAGCTAGTTCCATTTAGTGATTGCTCAGTACCCGGATAAAAGAAACGCGAAGGAATCTGTCCGTCTAAAACTGTTGCAGGACCAGCTGTCAAAACAGGATAATCAAGTCTTCTCCATTCTACAAAAGCATCAAGCCCTTGTCCGTAGAATGCAATCCATTTTTGAGTACCAATTGATTTCGCATAATTTGTTGCATCGTACTTTACATCCGCCTGATTAAGGTAATTCGAAACCACTGTTGCATCGTTAATACCAAATTGATTCAATGAAGCAGTAATTGCATTTTTGTAAAGCTGCTCTGCATCTCCGGGAATAAAACCACGCGCTACAGCTTCAGAAAGATTGAATAATGTTTCAGAATAAGAAGCAATTACAGCTGGAGAAGTTGATGTTAAGAAATATTTACCCGGTTTCGATGTTTTGGCAAAACCCTGACTATTAGCATCACTATTTGATAATCCGTTTGCTCCACCAACATATTTACCTACAGTTGCATCAGATGGCAATTGTGCATAAACCGGCAAACGCGGATCTGATAATGCATATAATTTATCCACCAAAGTTTTTGAAATACGGTAATCATCTCTCGTTTCAAACCATGCCGAAGCCGGATTTTGTTGCGGCGAACTGATGTAAACAAACTGAAAAGTATCAGCATTACTGCTCAAAACTCCTGCAGCATCGCTTGTTGCATCAATTGCAGCTTGTTTTGCCAAAGCAGGTTCTCTGTCTGAAATTCTCAACGCAATACGCAAACGAAGTGAATTTACCAGTCTCTTCCATTTTAAAATATCACCTTTGTAAACCAAATCTCCTGTTACTGTACCGTTTGTTGTAGCAAGCAAAGACTGCGCTTTTTTCAAATCTTCAAGTAATCCTGTATAAACTTCTTTTTGAGTATTATAAGTTGGTGTTACTTTTTGACCTGCATCTTTATAAGGAATACTTCCGTAAGCATCTGTCAACAACAAAAATGTCCATGAACGCAACGTTAGTGCAATTCCTTTGTAATTTGAATTTGCCTGTTGATCAGAAAAATTCAGAATTGTGTTCAAATCCGTAATTAAAGTTGCATATCCTGTATTCCATAAAGTCGTAAAAGACGTGTTGGATACATCGAATCTGTCCGGTTCTGTATATTGAATTTTAGCCCAATGCTGAACAAATAATAAAGACGAATCAAAGTTATTTGTTGAACCCCAATATAAGTCAGCGCCCTGTTTTAATGATCCTGTTAACAGGTAAGGTGCCAAAGGTGTTTCGGTTGCATTTGGATTTTTATTTATTTCATCCAAATCGTTGCTGCAAGAAGTCAGCGACAATGCAAATAGAGTTATATAAGCTATTTTTTTTAGCATGATTTCGTGTTTTTAGAATTTAAGATTAACATTAAGGCTATAACTTCTGGTAGTTGGCAGAGACAAACTCTCTAAACCTTGTGCATTTCCAGTATTAAAAGCCGATTCAGGATCGATATTTGGCGCGTCTTTGTAAATAAAGAACAGGTTACGACCTGAAGCTGTAAAACTTGCTCCGGCTAATCCCAGTTTCTTAACTAGTTTTTTATCAACATTATAAGTAAGTTTTACTTCTCTTAATTTCACGTAAGTTGAACTATAAAGATAGGCTTCACTTATATTGTAAGATGCTTTGTAATATTCCTGTGCACTCAATAATGTAGTATTTGGAGTTCCATCAGCATATACTCCTTTAAAGATCATTCCGTCATCATAAACTACAGCGCCACTTGGAGCAGTTGTACCAGCTGGAAGCGACGTTTTTACACTTCCGTTACTTGCCGTTGTATAATAGCTTAAACCACCATTTGCTGCGTCACGACCCGGCATTGTTTGATCTAAAACTCCTGTATAATTACCAGTTCTGTTCGTTCCGGAGAAAATCTGTCCTCCTACACTTGCATCAACAAGAAATGAAAGTTCAAGATTTTTGTACGTTAATGTGTTTGTAACACCTCCTGTATAATCCGGAGTATAATGTCCTAATACTTTCTTTTGTGGATCTGCTTTTGGCAATCCATTTGCTCCAACTACAATGTTTCCGTTTGCGTCACGTAAATAAGCAGTTCCGTAAAGTGCTCCATAAGCCTGACCTACAGATGCCAATACATCAACACCTCCAGAAGAACCAATTGTGTAGTTTTGAATTTGTTTATCATAATCCAAAATCTCAACTTTACTTATGTTCTTAGCATAATTTACAGCAACATTCCATCTGAAATTTTCTGTTTGAACAGGATTTCCGTCCAATTGAATCTCTACACCATGATTGTTTATTTTTCCTGCATTGATTAATTGTGAATTATATCCACTCGCAGCTGTTGTTTTGATTTCTAAAATCTGATCTAAACTGTTTGTATTATAATAAGCAAAATCAAAATGAAGTCTGTTTTTCCAAAAAGAAGCTTCTAAACCAACTTCTGTAGAACGTGTAGTTTCAGGCTTCAGATTATCGTTAAGTTTCTTTTGTGAAGAAGTTTGAATTGGATTTCCGTCAAATGCCGTTTGAAAATTATAAACTGTAGACAATTGATACGGATCTGCGTCATTACCAACTTCTGACCAACCACCACGTAATTTTAAGAAATCAAGTGTATTACTTTTCAAATTCAAAGCGTCTGTTAAGATCACACTTCCATTAACAGAAGGATAAAAATAAGAACGGTTATTACTTGGCAATGTTGATGACCAGTCGTTACGAGCAGTTACGTTTAAAAATGCATAATTTCTAAAACCAAATTGTGCCGATGCATATGCACTGTAAACTTTTAATCTTGAATAAATATTTGATGAAGTTAACGGATCACGTGAATTCGTCAATGTATATAAATCCGGTACAGCAAGACGCGGTGCTTTTTGATAATTGTTTGCATCACTGTGCGTACGAACGTTGAATCCTGCAAGAGCATCTAAACTAAAATCATCGTTTAATTTTTTAGTATAAGTAAAGATACCTTCTGTATTTTGTTCACTAACTGTATAAGCGTCTTCGGCATACGATCCAAAAGGAGTTCCGTTTGTACCATATTTAATCTCATATTTTCTACGATCATTGTAATAATCAATTCCTGTACGGAATTTAAAATTAAATCCTTCAGCAAGTTTTGCATCCAAATGAATATCACCAATCAAACGGTTACGTTGCTGACTAGTTGTATTATAATAAGCATTCCAATATGGATTACTATAATAGCTGTTATTCCAGTTTACATTTCTGTTTCTTTGAACTTCCTCAGTATCTACCTGACGTCCAAACCATAAAAATTGTAACATTACACCTGCAGCACGGTTACCAGACGGACCACCCGGAAGTGCCGGAGCGTCTGTAACAATATAGTTCGCATTTACACCAACTCTAACGCCTTTTGAAATTTGGTAATTCGTATTAATCGTAAAGTTTGTTTTGTTTACTTCACTATTTGGTACAGTTCCCAATTGTTTTTGATTGTTTACTCCTAAACGAAAATCTGATTTATCATCTGATTTTGCAATAGAAATACTATTATCATAAGTAAGTCCTGTATTAAAGAAATCCTTCACATTATCAGGATGCGCGATAAAAGGAACCGCTACACCATTTGAATTAAATTGCGGAATAAGACGTCCGTCTAATTTTGGTCCCCAGCTTTCATCAACACCATCATTAACTCCGCCACCTTTACCATCTACGAAACTAAATTTTCCGTTTGATCCCTGACCAAATGAGTTTTGAAATCTTGGTAAAGTTGTAACCTGAGAAACCGTAATACCGGTATTAACTGTGATACCAAGTCCTTTTTGATTTTTTCCTGATTTTGTAGTAATCAAAACAACACCATGTGCAGCACGTGATCCGTAAAGTGCCGCAGCATTTGGACCTTTCAATACTGTCAAAGTTTCAATATCCTGCGGATTAATATCGGCAATTGCATTTTTGAAATCACGAGTTGCTCCACCAACGCTTCCTAATTGCGAGTTGTCTACCGGAACTCCATCAACCACAAATAATGGTTGGTTATTTCCCGCGATTGAAGTTTCTCCACGAATAACAATACGTGAAGATCCCATATCTCCCTGAGAATTAGTGATACGTACACCCGCCAATCTACCGCTAAGACTATTCAGGAAGTTCGTTTCTTTAGTTTCTCCTAAATCCTTTCCTTTAACTGCTTGCGTTGTATATCCAAGAGATTTCTTTTCTTTTGAAATACCCAATGCAGTAACTACAACTTCTGAAAGTGCATTTTGTTCCTGAGTAATTTCAATTACAACCGAATTTTGATTAACTACAGTTTCCAGTCTTTTATATCCCAAAAAGCTTACGATTAAAGTATAAGGAAATTTTTGTCCGGTTTGGAAATAAAACTTCCCGTCAAAATCTGTCTGAACTCCGTGTGTAGTACCTTTTATGTTTATTGAAGCTCCAATAACCGGCTCCTTTGTAGCAGCATCAATCACTATTCCTTCGAGTTTGGACTGAATTAACGGTTTGGTCTCCTGAGCCTTAATCCCTATGGAAATCAACAAAATGCATAGGTATGCATATCTATTTAATTTTTTTTTCATTACTTTGTTTTGGTTTAAAAAATAAGGCGAGTCCGGAAGGATTTACTCCACTCCCACTTTCCTTATAGAGATGTACAATTTCTTTAAGCTTCACCATTTCTGCTGCAACAGAAATGGTTTTTTTTTATCTGCATTGCATTCGTTTTTTCATTTTCTTTTTTTTTATTATTATTTTGATTTAGTTTTTTACAAGATTTCTACCCTAAAACTTTAAGGTTCGTAATTATTAAAATTTATTTTGAATTAGAGATTGAAGAGTTTTTTACAACGAAAAATCAGAAGAAATAAATTGCCGAATGGTTCTTACTTGTTGAAAAATGAAATGTTTTTTGTAACCTTTAATCTTTTTTTATTTACTTTATTTTTAAACCCTACTAATTTGATAGAACAAAAGTATGTTAAAAATATTAACTCCAAAAGTTTAATCGTTTTTTTTGTAAAAAAAATGTTAATTAAAATTTTAGTAAAACTTTAAAGCGCTAAAAACAAAAGAGTTAATAGTAATTCCGTTTTTTTAACACCTGTAAGAAATTTTCTAGAATGAAAGGATTAAACACCAAAAAACTATTGTTTTAAATCCTGCAATTAATAATGTGAAGTGAGTTTTTTGCTGAATAAATGATAATTTGACTGTGAGTTTTACTCCATCTCTTCTCAAATTATCATTGTTTTGTACTAATGCACTTTATAAATACAATTACTTCTAATGGCATTTTTGTCAGAATTATTTCGGTAGGTTTTATTTTTATTTAAAAAAAAGCTCCCTAATTGTGATTTAAAAAGAAGATATTTGGGAGGAAAAATGGAAGAAAAAGTATTGCAAAATAATGCTGGTTTATACTTTAAAAAAAGAACAAAAAGTGATTCAGATTTATGTATTGTATAATACTTAAAGTTTTATAATATCTGTATCTAAGAAAAAAAGGCTTAATCTTGAAAGATCATATCATTTTTTCTTTTTACTTACCTTATCTGCAAGCTGCATTGCATTATAAACATTCAAAACTTTTCCCGATTTGGATAATTCAGAAAAAGGAACTTTTTTATCTTTTGTTCCCGGAACTATAACTTGTAAATCATAAGATGTTCCTGAATTCATAATGATTTCCTTAACCTGAGCAACAGTTAGATTTGGATAATAAAGCCAAATTAACGCTGCAGTTCCTGAAACCATCGGAACAGACATTGAAGTACCAGAATCAAATTTATAGCTGTTGCCTGCACCGGTAGAGTATATTTCATCTCCCGGAGCAAATAAGTCTACATTTTGTTTTCCGTAATTAGAATAATCAGAAACAAAATTACTGTCCAATTTATGGTTGACACATCCGACTACAATAAAATTGGAACAAAATTCTTTGTTATCTTCAGGATTAGTATCTGTTGTATAATATTTTACCTTATCAAGATCATCACCTTCATTACCCGCACTGCGAATTAATAATACATTATGTTCTTCGGCATATTTAAAAGCTGCTGTAACCCAATCCTGATGCAAAGAAAACTGCTTACTAAAAGACATATTAATAATCTTTGCTCCATTGTCTACAGCATAACGTATAGCCATCGTAATATCTTTATCATGTTCATCTCCTGATGGAGAAATATTAATAGGCATGATTTTAACATTCTGAACAATCCCTTTTATACCGATATTATTTTCTCTGTTAGCACCAATAACTCCTGCCATTTTTGTGCAATGATCCTGAATAGATCTATGTCCTGCTCTATTATTGCTGACATTATTATTGCCATAACCTTTCTCTAAGATATTAGGGTTGTCACCTATTAACAGGCGCTCATTGTACTCTAAATTCAGGTTTTTATTTACAATAGAATCAAGTTGAGTTTGTAGATCTACTAACTCTTCTAAAGTACTGTCATCAGTATTCAAGTTAACCATCATATAAGATATTAACGCTCCCAGATCTTTATCATTATCATCACGTCTTTGTCTGTATCTTTTATCATTTATTTTATACTTTTTGTACAAGCTATCCAGTTGTTTATAAGTATAATCTTCTTTAGGAAAGAAGTATTTTAAAGTATCTTTTACCAAAGGATAAATGGCGACATTATGATTTATGGATTTCAACCAATTTTTTGAATATTTTTCTTTTTCATCAAACTTTTTTAAAGCTCTCTGATATTCGTTATACTTATATAGATCTTTAGGATCAATTTGGGCTTCTGTTTTATCTTTAAATAATGGTCCCCATTCCTGCATAATACGAACATATTCATATCTATTCCAGACTACATAACCACCGCTTTTGGTTCCTGTGAAACTCCAGCCGTTAATGTCATCAACATAACCGTTATGGTCGTCATCGATGCCATTATTTGGAATTTCTTTGTTGTTTGTCCAAAGCTGTCCTTGTAGATCTTCATGATTTATATCAATTTGAGTATCTATTACCGCTACAATAATACTTTTACTTTTGGATTGCTTTTTATTTAAACGGTACCATTTATCTAACGAAATACCTGGAATAGTATCTTCTTTATAATCTTTTAAATACCAAGTTTGTAATTCCAAAGATGTAAGATCTTTTTTAGGGTCTTGCTTAAGAGGATTAGCTGACTCTTTTACGGATTTACAACTAATTAAAAATAAAATTGAAAGAATAATTATATAAATTGATTTTGGCATTTCTTAAATTGAAGTCTATGAATGTTTAAACTTTGTTTTATTTATGTTATTGACTTTTTCGGCTAGTGGCATGATTTTACAAATATAAATTTTATTTAACATGTAAATACCTGGCTTCATTTTCTACTTATAGAAATGTAGTATCTTTTGCAATTTAATATATCTGTTAACGAATGTAAGAAGTATTCTTATGAATAAAAAAAACTGAAAAAGAAAAATATCTAAAAATCATTCTTCGAAATAATATTAATTAGCTTTTTACTTTTTTAAGGTATCAAATTAAATCACTATTTTTAACAAAGCATCAATCTCTTACTATGACCGATAAATCACAACTTCGCAGCTCCATTTTCAGACATCTTGACGGCCTGGCTGTTGCTCCTGTAGCAATAGCATTGAAGAATCATGGCGTTTTAGAATTTATCTTAGAAAAAAAGCAAATACAATTATCTGATCTTGTAACTGTTTTTAAAGCAAATGAAGGTTATCTGAATGTTGCTTTAAGGATTTTGGCTTCTCAGGACTTTTTAGAATACGAAGTCAATAACGAAACACAGGAAATTAAGATTTTTGTAAATGAAAAAACAGAAATAGCTTTTTCAATGTTTCCTCTTTATCAGGATGTCGTTGATTTACTGCATTTTTCTACTCAGTTTCATTCCCGTCTTTTTGATGATGCGCCGTTTGAAAAACTCAATGTAATTTTCGAAAAATATAAAAAAAATTACGGAATCGAGTTTTCTAATGATGCTTTGAAAAAAAGTATTCAGGAACAAGTTTTAAAACATATTGAAGGTTATTTGATTGGTCCAACAATCGTTCGTCTGGCGATGAACGGAATGTTTCACAAGTACTTTATGGAAACTTCTTTCAGACCGGAAGAGTTTCATAAATCTCCTGAAAATTTCAAAAAAATATTAGACTTTTTTGTACATCTTGGATGGTTTCTCGAAAAAAATGGAAATTACCAATTTACCGAAGTCGGTTTGTTTTTTGCCAAAAGAGCCAGTGCTTATGGCGTTACCGTTTCTTATTTACCAACATTTGCCAAAATTGAGGAATTAATTTTTGGTGATCCAACTGTTTTAAGAGCCATAGCCGATGGCGAAAACGAAATTCACGTTGATCGCGAAATGAATGTTTGGGGCAGCGGCGGTGCTCACGATACTTATTTTAAAGTTGTCGATGAGATTATAATTAGTCTTTTTAATCTGCCAATTGAACAACAACCAAAGGGAATCCTGGATATGGGTTGTGGCAATGGCGCTTTTCTGCAACATATTTTTGAAGTAATCGAAAGACAAACCTTAAGAGGAAAAATACTGGATGATTATCCGTTATTTCTCGTTGGTGCCGATTATAATCAGGCTGCACTAAAAGTAACCAGAGCAAATCTTATAAAAGCAGATATTTGGGCAAAAGTAATTTGGGGAGATATTGGTCGTCCCGATTTACTATCAGATGACTTGAAAGAAAATTATAACATCGATTTGAAAGACTTGCTTAACGTGAGAACTTTTTTAGATCACAATCGAATTTGGACAGATCCGGAACACATTCACAAAGACAGAATAAGTAAATCTACCGGTGCATTTGCTTATCGCGGAAAAAGAATCAGCAACAATTTGGTAGAAGATAATCTTCTGGAGCATTTACAAAAATGGTCGCCATATGTTCGCAAATTCGGTTTACTTCTGATCGAATTGCATTCCATAGATCCAAAACTTGCAGCCACTAATTTAGGAAAAACTCCTGCAACGGCTTACGACGCAACACACGGTTTTTCTGATCAATATATTGTTGAACTTCCTGTTTTTAATAAAATTGCTGCAGAAGCAGGATTATTTCCCGATAACTCGTTTTCTAAGCAATTTCCTGACGCTAACATCGCCACAGTAAGTATCAATTTATTAAAAGGAAAATAAATAAAAATGCCAGATCAAAAGTCTGGCATTTTTGTTTTTTAATATTTAATGCAAATCAAGGTTTAAAATGTGCCTTTAGGTACTAAATATTGGTAGTCATTGTAGATTCAAAATACGTTGGCGTGCCATAGGTACGCAACAAAATGATAATAATTGCTTACCTACGGCACGCTAAATTTATTACTAATTCTCATTTTCTACCAAGATTTAATGCCTAAAGGCATAAAATATAGAATTTCAACTCTTGATTGGTATATTTAATAAATTACTTCACAATTAGCTTTTTAGATACACTACATTTAATGTCTAATGGCACAAATTATGGAATTTCAACCCTTTGATATATTTAACAAATCACTTCACAATCAACTACTTAGACACATTAAATTTACTATTTAAAACAAATCAAGGTTTAAAATGTGCCTTTAGGTACTAAATATTGGTAGTCATTGTAGATTCGAGATATGTTGGCGTGCCGTAGGTACGCAACAAAATGATAACTATTGCGTACCTACGGCACGCTAAATTTATTACTAATTATCGTTTTCTACCAAATATTTAGTACCTGACGGCACAAATTATAGAATTTCAACTCTTGATTGGCGTGTTTAAAAATTACTTCACAATCAATTTCTTAGAAACATTAAATTCATTAGAACTAATCGTAACGATATAAACTCCTGAAGTCAAATGATGATCAATTTTTGCTGACACGTTGAGTTTGTTTACCAAAACCTTTCTTCCATTTATGTCCGTAACCGTTACTGTTGCCTGATTCCCTGCTTTTAATTCCGGAAAAACAACATTAAACTCATTGTTGATCGAAGGATTTGGATAAAGACTAACTAACGAATTATTCTCGATAGTTACTGCTTCTTCAATTCCATTTGCTTTTTTGGATGTCGAAGTACTTTGAAATTGCCATTGTGCACTTTCCCAGTTGTTTTGAGCTCCGGCATATTGAGCAGAACCATTTAGATTTTCGATATGAATCATGCTTCCGGTTTGCCATCTGTTTTTAATTCTCACCCAGGTTGCGTCAACATTTTCGGTTGACCATTGTGCGCTATACCAACCATTTGAACCAACATTACATTGCACCGCTCCTGTTAAGTTTTCGATATTCATCATATCTCCCGTACCCACATTTTTTAAGATATAATAAGTGGCATCAACAGCAACTTTTTCCCATTTGTAGTTATTGTTTGCTACAGTTGGGCCATATCCTACATTTGCTCCGGCATCATATAAATAATTACCGGTCCATTTATTTTTGATTGTAAAGTAGTTTCCGGTTGCTGTAGTAACCGTAATTGCAGCAGTACTTGTTTTATTTCCGTCTACGGTTGTTACCGTAATTGTTGCCGTTCCGCTTGCAATTGCTGTTACTAAACCTGAAGCATTAACCGTTGCTACGCCAGTATTATTTGAGGCATAACTAACCGATTTATTAGTTGCGTTTGAAGGTAAAACTGTTGGCGTTAATTGTTGCGTTGCTCCTACTGATAATGATGCAGATGTTGGGCTTAAACTAACACTTGTTACTGCAACATTTGAAGAACTTACGGTAATTACAGCAGTTGCCGTTTTTGCTCCGTCCTGAGTTGTAACTGTAATTGTTGCAGATCCAGAAGCAATTGCAGTAACTAATCCTGAACCATTTACAGTTGCTACACCTGTATTATTAGAACTATAACTTACTGTTTTGTTTGTAGCATTTGCAGGAGCAATAGTTGGCGTTAATTGTTGTGTTGCACCAACGCCTAAAGTCGCTGTAGTTGGCGAAATCGTAACTCCCGTTACAGGAACTGATGTCGTTGAACAACTCGCACTTTGAGTCCAAGAAAATGTACCAATTGCACTAATTTCTTCATTTGCAGCAGCACTACCGCCTCTATTCGAATAATTCATGTTACAATATGTACCGTTTCCGGCAGGAGAACCCGCGATAAGTACAAAATATCCTCTTCCCCAGTTTCTGTTAAGCGCATTATTGTTTGGATATTCCTTACCCGTTCCGTTAACCGTAATATCCTTGAAACTAAGATTATAAATACCATCTCCGGATCTTTTACTTATCGAAATTGCATCGTTTCTTGAATCTAGAATATCAATGTTATAAAGCTGAACATTTTTTACCTGACTTCCCGCATTTGTAGCGCTGAAAATATCTACAGCTGCTACAGGATTGTTGTAAGTATCATTAAAAGTTCCGCATGTTGATACCGTGATATCGTGAATTTCGTGCATTCCATCATTGTTAAAAGGCGCTCCCGGAAAGTTATTGCTCACACGAATACCCGCTTCAAGATTGTCTTTTATAATTAAATTGTAAGCTTTGTTGTTTTTTCCCCCATAAATCGCAAGTCCGCAAGCACGCCAGCAGTTTTCAGAAGTATTGTATCTAAAAGTATTATTGATACATTCCAATCCATCTGCAGACCAAATCGCCTGATCGTCATCGCCATTATTTCTGAAGTTACAATGCTCTACAATTGCATTTGCAGTTCCTTTGCAAAGATTAATTCCATCAGCATAATTATTTCTAAAACGACAATGAGATAGCGTAAAACCATCAGCAATTGCAGGTCCTCCGGTATTATATTGTGCAATCCAGGCGCCACATTCAAAGTGTTCTGCCCAAATATTTTTTACTACTGAAGTACTCGTAAAAACACCATTTATACCTTTATAAGAGTTACTTCTCGATGCCGAATTTGTAGTCAAATAAAGATCCGTAAATGAAATTCCTGCTGCATTAGCACGCAATCCTCCGTTTAAACTGCTGGTATTCGTAAAATTAATTTGAGTGTACCACATTCCAGCACCTATCAAAGAGGTATTTGCAGTACCAAAATACAATTCGCGATTTACGCTATAAACGCCAGTTGGTAGAAAAATCTTTTTACCACCATTTGCATCAATAAAAGTTTGAAGATCGCTTCCGTTTCCGGTATAAGTTACTGCACCTGATGGAGCTGTAATAGCCGTTGCAACGGGTTCTATCTCAGCAAAATCTACATGAACATTTCCGGATTCTCTAACTAATTTTAAAGTTCCTGAAACTGCAATTTTGTTCGGAAGTTTATAACGAACTTCATCAAATCGCATTCTTGGATTTTGATTGGTAATTCCGTTGTTGTTTGGATTTCCGTTGCTCCACAAATATTCCCAAGACCAGGTTGAAGTCAAGGTTAGCGTTGTAATTTTTGTGTTTCCGTCATAAACGCCCAAAGTCGCCGTTTGACCGTCAGGAACGCTGTATCGAATTACAAGTCCATCTGCGGCTTCAGTAAGCGTCCATTGAACTGTTGCATTTGTCGCAGACATATTCACACATTGCTGATCTGTCGCTTCTGATTGCAAATCTGACTGAACATATGATTTTGAAGTAGTTGCAGCGCCATTAGACAATTGTCCAACGTTTGCTTCGTACCTTTTATACGCCGCATCATAATAACCTCGTTGCGCATACAAACCTGAGGTTAAGAGCATAAAACAAATCCATACGATATGGAAATATTTCTCTCTTCTAAAAAAATTAAAATGTAATGGATTCTTCATAATTTTTCGGTTTTTTAAAATTAGTAAGTTAGTTCCTAAAAAAAGGCTACAACGAAACTAGATTTAAAAAAGAGCAAATAAAAAACATAGATAAAAAATCGAGGTTAATATATTGTTTTCAATACATCAAAAACCTGATAATCAATTATATATATTTTAATTATAAATAAAAAATCAAGAATTAATATAGATAAAAGTTTAAAATTCAGCGCTTCAAAAATGAGAATATGAAAATAAATTAACATCATTTATAGCACTTTCTTTTTTTAGATTAGTAATAATGAAAAATTCATATTTAAAGAGGTGAAAAATTATTAAAATTAATCTAACAACGTCCCAATGCTACAACATAATATTGTCATTTCGACCGAAGGGAGAAATCTTCGCAAGTAACTCCGCAACGAGAATCCAATCTTTGTCGAGCTTCTCACGAAGGTTTCTCCTCCGTCGAAATGACAAACTAGACGAAAATGTTGTTATGAAAATGATTGCACTAGCCCTGATAGCAGTGGAAATCCTTTTACTTTTTTCTTTAAAAAGTAAAAGATTGAAACGAATAGCGGGATTAGCTCCTAAAAAAAGATTTAGTTTTATCATAGAAATAGAAATGACAAAACCTTTACGATTTTGTTCCCAAAGCTTCAAAAATATGTGTTTACCTCCGTTAGTTTTGCACTCGCGATCTTTTGTCTTAAATTTGCACAGCCGTGACAAACAGCAAAATGTTGGAAAATATAAATAAAGAACGTCTGGATCAGGCAAAATAAAGTGGAAGTAGAAAATAACGAAACGAGTTGGATCATTTGTGAAGAATGTCAGGGACGCGGTAAAAAAAGCCGTGGAATCACCAGGAAAGCAAAACTTCGCTATCAAAATGCGTTAGCGCAATTTGAAAAAACAAATGGCGAAACAATCGCTCCAATTACGCCAAAAGGACACCAACACATTTGCCCGAAATGCTCTGGCTCAGGATTGATTCCTTCTGAAAATCCTCCTGTTGCAGATACCAAAAACTACCCACACGTTGCTATTATTGGCGGCGGAATTGGCGGAGTTGCTTTGGCTGTAGCTTGTTTACACCGAAAAATTCCATTTACGATTTATGAACGCGATACTAGTTTTGACGCTCGATCTCAAGGTTACGGACTTACTTTGCAACAAGCGAGCAAAGCCATCGAAGGATTAGGTGTTTTTTCGCTAAAAGACCGAGTAATTTCAACAAGACATCTCGTGCATACTACTGAAGGTAAAGTCATTGGAGAATGGGGAATCAGAAAATGGATTCAGTCAGACGGGAAAACTTCTACGAAACGTTCTAATATGCATATCGCCCGTCAATCGTTGCGTTTGGCTTTATTGGAACAACTTGGCGGACATAACGCTGTACAATGGGGACATCAATTAGTAGATTATACCAAATGTGAAGACGAAAGTATTGCACTGAATTTTCAGGTCGATGGCGAAATAAAAAGCGTCAAAACCGATCTTGTTGTTGGTGCCGATGGTATTCGAAGTTCTATCAGAAACTTACTAATTGGCGAAGAATCTGCTCCTTTACGTTATTTGGGTTGTATTGTGATTTTGGGTATTTGTCCATTAAATGCGCTTGAAAATCCTGATAATTCTTTATTGGATTCGGCTACGGTTTTTCAAACGGCAAATGGCAATGAACGAATTTATATTATGCCTTATAAAGAAGATTCGGTAATGTGGCAACTTAGTTTTCCGATGCCCGAAGACGAAGCTAAAGCATTAAGTGCTAAAGGAACAAAAGCACTTAAAGAAGAAGCTTGTCGAAGAACGCAATGGCACGATCCAATTCCGCAAATTTTATTGGCAACTGCCGAAGCTCAAATTTCAGGATATCCTGTTTATGACCGCGAATTACTTCAACCGGAATTATTGGAAAACGCAGGTTCCGTAACTTTAATTGGTGATGCAGCACATCCTATGAGTCCGTTTAAAGGACAAGGCGCAAACCAGGCTTTATTGGACGCACTTATGCTGGCTCGGGGAATTTCAAAAGGCTGCCGACCTTCATCTGAATGGAGAAAACTTGGAATAAGAAAAAATGTCTTAACCGAATTTGAAGCCGAAATGTTAGAACGCAGCGCCACCAAAGTAAAAGATTCTGCCGATGCAGCGGAATTTCTACATTCTGATATTGTACTTCATGAAGGCGACGAACCTAGAGGACGCTGTTTAAAGCGAAAAGAAACCTAATATTTCGTGTATAAAACATTCGATTATAAGAAGTAATAGCGATTATTTAAGGATTTATTTTCTTAATTTTACTTAGCTTTTTATAATCAACTTACATGGAAATGAATAATTTGGAATTAGTTTCCATTAAGGAAGTACTAATTAAAAAGGTCAATGGTTTCACTAGTTCAACGGTATCAGATATTCTTTCTGTAGAAGAGCCTTTGGAAATAAAGATCGAATACGGACCTGAAAATCAAAGGATACAAAAGAACGTTTCTGTTACTATGCGAACTCCCGGAAATGATCCGGAACTTGCCATAGGTTTCTTATTTACGGAAGGAATTATTTCTTCTTATCATGTTGTAAAAAACGCTTTTCATTTACAAACCGGATGTAAATTCGAAAAGAAAAACAATATTCTCGTTGAACTAAAAGAAGATTTTATTCCACATTTAATGAACGCTGATCGCAATTTTTATACGTCTTCGAGTTGTGGCGTTTGCGGAAAAGGTTCGATTGAATCCATAAAAACTGTTAGTTCTTTTAATCACAAAAATCGACCTGAATTATATCTTTCGATAGATATTCTAAATCAATTGTCACAAAAATTAAGATTAGCTCAAAGCGATTTTGCTTCTACTGGAGGAATTCACGCTTCCGGTCTTTTTTCTATTGATGGAAATCTTATGTTTTTGCAGGAAGATGTAGGGCGACATAATGCTTTAGATAAGCTAATTGGTGCTGCTTTGGCACAAGATTTACTGCCTTTAAACCAATACATTTTGCTCCTTAGCGGAAGAGCCAGTTTTGAGTTGATTCAAAAAGCGGCTATGGCAGGAATAGCAATTGTCGCTGCAATTGGTGCTCCGTCAAGTCTTGCGGTAGAATTAGCCAAAGAATTTAATATCACACTTTTGGGATTTCTAAAAGAAGATCGTTTCAATATCTATAATTCCAGTGATGATGTCATAATTGAAACTTCGCATCAATATTAAAAAGATCATCATCCTAAAAAAGTAAAATCATATTCAACACTTTTATTCCGTGCTAATTAAATAGAAAAAGCCATGAAAGAAGAGCAACACGATAAAAATCCTGACCCACAAAAATTACCGGATCCTGAAAATCCATACAAACTTTTAGACCTGAAATTAACAAAAGTAGAAAATTGGGCGGCGGGAGTTCCTGCGGTTATCTCTGCTTTTAGTGATCTTATCGAAGAAAAAACGCTTGTTAGAGGAACAAAAGCATTATTTAAAATGAATCAGGTTGGTGGTTTTGATTGCCCAAGTTGTGCGTGGCCTGATCCTGATGACGAAAGATCTCCACTTGGCGAATATTGTGAAAACGGTGCTAAAGCACTTGCAGAAGAAGCTACGACCAAAAAAGTTACCGCTGAGTTTTTTAAAGAAAACTCCGTTTATGATCTTGCGAAATTAGACGATTATCATATTGGTAAAATGGGACGATTAACAGATCCTATGTATCTTCCTAAAAACGCTACACATTATGAACCAATAAGTTGGGATGATGCTTTCAAAAAAATAGCAGAACATCTGAATGCTTTAGAATCTCCCAATGAAGCTGCTTTTTATACTTCGGGAAGAACTAGTAATGAAACGTCCTTTCTTTATCAGCTTTTTGCAAAAGAATATGGCACTAATAATATGCCCGATTGTTCGAATATGTGCCACGAAACCTCCGGATCAGCTTTAAGACCAACAATTGGCATTGGAAAAGGAACCGTAACATTAGACGATTTTTATGATACGGATGTTATTGTAATCATTGGGCAAAACCCAGGAACTAACGCGCCACGAATGTTGAGTGCTTTATCAAAAGGTAAAAAGAACGGAGCAAAAATTATTGCTATAAATCCGTTGCCGGAAGCAGGATTAATGGGATTCCGAAATCCGCAGGAAATTAATGGTATTATTAGAAGCGGCGTTAAACTGGCTGATCTTTATTTGCCGGTTAAAATAAACGGAGATATGGCCTTGCTAAAAGCTCTTGAAATTATATTACTTGAACTAGAAAATAAAAATCCCGGAAAAGTATTTGATTACGATTTCATCAAAGAAAAAACGACTGGATATGAAGACTTTCTGAAACAGTTTGACGATTATAATTTTGATGATCTTGTCTCATTTTCAGGAGTTTCGAAAGAAGCACTTTATGAAGCTGCCGAAATTATCGCCTTCAAAAAACGAATTATTGTTTGTTGGGGAATGGGACTTACACAGCAACCCAACGGCGTAGAAATGATCAGGGAAATTCTCAATATTTTATTGCTTAAAGGAAGTATTGGTAAACCTGGCGCTGGAGTTTGTCCTGTTCGTGGTCATAGTAATGTGCAAGGAAACAGAACGATGATGATTGACGAAAAACCAACGGATGAGCAGCTTGATCGCCTTCAGGCGTTTTATGGTTTTAATCCGCCTAGAAGTCACGGTTATGATGTCGTGAGAGCAATAAAAGCAATGCAGGAAGAAAAAGTGAAATTACTATTTTGCATGGGAGGAAATTTTTTATCAGCAACACCAGACACGACTTATACCGCGAGTGCTTTAAGAAAACTTAATTTAACGGTTAATGTTTCTACCAAACTCAATCGCAGTCACTTGATTCACGGACAAGAAGCCTTGATATTACCTACTTTATCCCGAAGCGATATTGATATTGTCAACGGCGAAGCACAGTTTATAACCACAGAGAATTCTATGGGCGTGGTACAATCATCAAAAGGAATGCTTAAACCAGTTTCTGATAATCTTATTAATGAAACTCAAATTGTATGCAAAATGGCGATGGCAACTTTAGGAAGCAAATCTGTTATTGACTGGAAACGTTATCACGACAGTTATGATGCCATAAGAGATGACATCGAAAAATGTATTCCGGGTTTTGAAAATTATAATGTAAGAGTACGCGAAAAAGCTGGTTTTTATCTCCCAAATGCCGCACGACACGGGCAATTTATTACGAAAAGATTTGGCGATCGAGCGCCATTTACTTTAACAACAATACCAAAGAATGAACTTGCGCCTGACGAATATATGATGGCAACAACACGAACGCACGATCAGTTTAATACCACAATCTATGGTCTTGACGATCGCTATCGTGGTATAAAAAACGAACGCAGAGTAATATTCATGAATCAAAAAGATATTGATCTGGCAGGATTAAAAGCCGGTGACAAAGTCGATTTATTCAATTATGATGACGATATCGAACGAATTGCGCCGTTGTTTATAATTGTTTCCTATCAAATACCTGAGAAAAATGCCGTTACTTATTTTCCGGAAACTAATGTTCTGGTTTCGGTTAATAATGTTGTGAAGGACAGTAATATGCCGGCATCAAAATATGTGAAGATTAAAATCAAAAAACACGATCCAAAAATTTATGATCGTATAGGTCGATTGTAATTGGATTATGCTGGTGTAGTCCCTACGGGACAAACATTGGGTACCTAATAATTATTCTACCAATATTTAATCTCTCCGAGATATATTTTTACACGTAACTATGTGGTACAATACTTCTTTAGGAGTTAAATATTGGTATCAAAAAAAACAAAAACGCAAAAAAAATATCTAGTGTATCCACAATATTGTCATTTCGACGGAGGAGAAATCTTCGTGAGAAGCTCGACAAAGATTGGATTCTCGTTGAGGAGTTACTTGCGAAGATTTCTCCTCCGTCGAAATGACAAAAACTTAGCGACTTAGCTCCCGATAGCTATCGGGATTGCTAGATTCATTTACAACAAAAACTCTCATTCCGCTGAATAATCATCTAATAAATCAAATGTTGGAACAAAAAACAACGTTCCGGTTTGTGCTGTGCTAAAATCTAATATTCGATCATAATTTCCTGGAGGATTTCCTAAGAACATATTTTCAAGCATCTTCTTTGTGGTGCTGAATTTACTGGAATAAGCAATAAAATAAGTTCCAACTTCTCCTTTTGAGGGATTTCCGAAAGGCATATTATCACGCACAATTTTCAAATCCTCGCCATTTTCGTCTGTTATGGCGGTAAGTGCGCTATGCGAATTTGTTGGTTTTACGTCATCAGCCATTTCGATATCATTCATTTTAGATCTTCCAATCACTTTTTCCTGATCTTCTGTGGATAGATTTTCCCAGTTTTTCATGTTGTGAAAATACTTCTGAACAAACAAATAACTTCCACCTTTATAGGCAGAATCTTCCTCTCCTACTACGCCAAAAAAATCTCTTTCTTCACCTATCGGATTTTCGGTACCATCGACAAAACCAATAATTGAACGACCGTCCCAATATCTGAAACCATGAACTTCTTCCAGACATTCTGCTACCGATTCCAATACATTTGAAATTGCCATTGCCATATCAAAACAAATCGCCGCATTTTGGGCTCTTAAATGAAAATGAAGATCGCCAGCTGTTGAAATTGCAGCATGTTTTGCGCCTTCAATTGGTTCAAAATTTACTAATTCCTTAGGCAAAGGCGTTGGCAATCCAAGTTTTATCCAGGCATCATGTCCAATTCCCATGACACAACTGGTTCTTCCGTCGGGAATTCTAATCGTATAAGAATTGTTTAAATTACTGACCAATGCACAAATTTTCTCAAATGCAGGCTTTATATCTGCCTCATTTTTAAATTTCCAAACCATAAAAATGGTATTATTATTTGGATAGTCAGTGACGCTTTGCGGATGATTCATACTGGGATTTAATTGGTTATTTTCGATCAAATTTAAAAATAAAATTCTAAAGAAAGAATTACTATTCACTAAATAGAAAGAGTCTTAAAAGTTTACATTATCATAAAACAAACTTCACTTAACAACTCAATAAAAACAAATTAAGTTTTATAATATTACCTTATTCAATTCGTTTTTTAAACTAGAATTAAATGGAAACTAAAATCTTTCTCTATTGGCTAATTCTATTTGGAATTTCCTTTGTAATTACCAAAATAGATTACCAATTCAACACTTCAATTGTTTACTTCAAATACTTCAGAAGTTGGTCTGCTAATGCCTTTTATTTTGTAAAAATTACGGGAATTTCCATGATTTCTGCCTGGCTATTTTTTCAAATAATTCATCTAATATTCAAAGACCATTTCATGTTTTTTAGTGAAATTCTAAATCCCTAAAAAATAAAAAAAAGCGCTAAATCTTTCAATTTAGCACTTTCTTCATTAACCAATTACGTGTATTTATAAAAAAAATTAAACACACAGAAACATAGCTTTTATGTGTAAAAGTGAAGGCTTAAAGAAATACATTTCTTTCACATAGCTAATCCCGAAGCGCCGGATATCTTTAGATAAGTGAAACGCTATTTTTAAGTTTATCCTAATGCTTCGGCACTCTGTTTCTATGTTTTTAAAAATATTTAGCAATTTCAAAAATTAAATCAAGGCTGTTTAAGTTTTTTCTGAAACAAAAAAAGTGTTCAAATTACATTTTAAGAAATCGATTGCGCGATAAGAAACAGGAATAAAAACCTTTCTAAAAATCCTTCATAACTCGGTATTTTTATATGTTTAACAATTTTTTAATACTATAAAGCAGGTGTATAGACAAATAAATCTAGGATTCCTTCTACTACATTTCTATCTTTGCACCAAAAAAATAAGGTTCATTTTATGAGTTATTTTTTTTGTTTCCGGTAAAATCGTTTTGATTTTTACTTCGAAATAATCCTCTCACTGTCCTGATTAAAAATAACTATAAGAATGACTTTGATTAGAGAAATACGAAAAACTTCTCTTTACTTCACAGTTTCTTTATCTGACTTTGAGAAATCCTCTAAGCAAAATGCTGCTCAGAGAATCAAAATAAAAAAAAACACAATAGAGAAACAATACATAAATGAATACACTTAACGCTTCCATTATTGCTATTGGGGGATATGTACCTGAAACGGTTTTAAGCAATACTGATTTAGAAAAAATGGTAGATACCTCAGATGAGTGGATTACTTCACGCACAGGTATAAAAGAAAGAAGAATACTTGACGATCCTGCTTTGGCAACTTCAGATATGGCTTCTTTTGCAGTTAAAGATTTAATTGAAAACTACGCAATAGATCCACTTGATATTGATTGTCTAATTTTGGCAACCTCTACACCAGATCGTATTTTAACTCCTGCAGCCAGTTTGGTATGCGAAAAAGCGGGCTTGAAAAATGCCTGGGGATTTGACCTTAACTCTGCTTGCAGCGGATTCTTGTACGCACTTTCAGTTGGAGCAAGTTTTGTTGAAAGTGGCAGATATAAAAATGTTATCGTTATTGGCGCTGACAAAATGAGTTCTATCGTAAATTATGAAGACAGAAATAGCTGTATTCTTTTTGGTGACGGTGCGGGAGCTGTACTTTTACAACCAAATACTGAAGGACGAGGAATACAACAAAACATCTTTAGAACTGACGGAACCGGAGCTGAATATCTTACGGTTCGTGCCGGAGGTTCTCTACTTTCGACTTCTGAAGAAACGATTCATAATAAACAGCATTTTGTACAACAAGAAGGTAGAACTGTCTTCAAGCAAGCTGTAAAAAACATGAGTGGAACTTCTAAGGAATTAATGGAAAAAGCTTCCTTAACTCCTGAAATGGTTGACTGGGTGATTCCACATCAGGCAAACCTTAGAATTATTCAGGCTGTAAGTGAAGATATTGGTATTGGTATTGAAAAGTTCAAAATAAACATTCAGAAATACGGAAATACTACCGCAGCAACGATTCCTTTATGTCTTTGGGATTTTAAAAATGATTTCAAAAAAGGTGATAATATCATCGTAACCGCTTTTGGTGCTGGATTCTCTTGGGGAAGTATGTACATAAAATGGTAATTTAAAATAGAGCTTAATATTTAGGTTTTATCTTTTAAATAAAAAAACACTCAATACAAATTTGTGCATTGAGTGTTTTTTTATGGAATAATCTCAAATCATATTTACTTTTATTTTTTGCAGGCACTATTAAAATAACTCTATATTTGAAATAGTTAAGCTGATAAAATCTAAGAAACTAAAATAATTTAGAATACAGAAATTCATGCTTTTTTATAATCGATTTGATGGAAAAAATAACGGTTTTAGCTCATAAAATATATGCATCACAGCCTTTACTGAAAGGATTTCAAGATAGTTTAGAAAATAAACTTCATGTTTTATCTAATACTGAAAAGATTGATCTCTTAGTTTATTGTTTTAAAAACTATGACAAAGGATTTAATATTTCTTTAATTCTTTCTTGTCCAGATATATGGAAAAATTTTATTCTAAAAGACTGGGCTTTATTAATATCAAAAATGTTCCCTCGTAAAGAGTTTGATAAACATTCTTTTAAAGATATAAATTCAGTATCTTACTGCGATATTTTAATACTAAACGGAATTATTGGTATTAATCCTTTTAGGTATATTTTCGATAATGAACAATTTACTATTGAAGAAAAAAAACTCCTTTTTGATTTTTTCAAACATCGTGGAGAATATACTTTTTACATCAACGAAAGAGAACTTATCGAAGATATTGTACACTTTTATGATTTAGAAGTTTTTCAGGAAATTGTAATAATGAAGGAAAAGCTACTTTTAGAAGGTTTAACTCCTACTGTAAAATATCAGGAAATTATGAAGCAATATTCTTTTCTTGAAATTTTATAAAAAAAATAAAACAATTATAAATGAGACTAATAGACAAATTTTATTGTATTCAATCTGAAAGATATGGCGACGGATCTACAAAGATTATTGCCGAAGAAATTGTTTCTGTAAAACAAGAATTAAAACGTCCGATGATTAGCCTTATTGGCAAAGGTGATGGTATTACATCTCATAAAAACAGACGTTTTTTTAGAAAAACGTTGTCTGCAAATCCTAATTCATATGAATCTTTTAGCGAAAAAGAATTATTATTTCTTTCGGAGATCTATAAATTTGATGTTGCCGAACATGATATCTATAAAGGCTATTTTTCGAGTGTTTTAAAAATACATCCACTTTATCAAAGTCCGGCAGATCTAATTTTTATTGAAGAGGACGAAAAAAAGTATTTAAGAATCGAATTTCATCGCTGGGAACTCGAAAACCAACCAAGATCTGCAGGTGAAGATTCGCTTGGCGAAAATATTACGTACGTTTTAGGTTTTTGGGAAAATCCTTTGTTAACGGATGAAATAATCGCAAAGATTAAAAAATAGATTTTCCGCATGTTTACTGGCTTTATTGAGATTTTTTTTAAATCAAAACTGTCCGTAAAGCTAAGATCTTCAATTCTTAAGTTATAAAATTTATAATCACAAAAGTTTTATGATATAAATAAATGATACAATCAAAACAAATTGAACGTTTAAGTTTAATCAAAAATCTAAACAACAGAGTACAACTAAAATATCTTGGTTGGGAAGAACCAAGTGCTGGACAAATGATTGTTTATCATTCTGTTTTGATTGATGACCTTGACAGAACAAATGAGCTTTTTGGGAAAAATAGGATTCAATCTTTTATAGATGAAAAGATTGAAATTGAACATCCAACTAAAAATTTTGCGTTTCTTCCGAGTCTTGGTTCTTTTTTAATAAACATTTCTACTTATCATAAAACAAATTTAGATACTTATCACAGAGTTGATAAATCTATGGTTGTGGATTCGTTAGTTGGAAGTTTTTTTTATCCTGATCATCATTTAACGATCAATAAAAGAAGTTTGGTCGTAACTGATTTGGCAACTTTAGAAAAGAAAAGAATAAAATTTAATGAAGATGTTGATATCGAATGGGCATATTTTATTAATCCAACACAGATTCAAATTATTCAGGCATTTTCTAATCTTTCTTTTATTTATGATTTGAAGGAAGAAAAAATTATAGACAAAAGAGATGTTGTAAACAATAGTCTATATCCTGATATTTTCAGATGGATTTACAGAGGTCAAAAATATAATTCAAACCAAATAGAAATGGAATTGATTCAAAAAAATGAAGATGGTTTGGTTTCAAGTAAGTATTTCGAAATTATGTAAATAAAAAACATCTGACATAAATATTTATATGCCAGATGTAATTACAAATCAACGTACAATTAAACCTTTTATTTAACCTTTTTTGTGTGTAAAGTATTTAAACATATTAAGTATGTTTTTATACTGTATCTAATAAATCTCTCGCAAAGTCGCCAAGTTTATAATCTCTTTGCGACTTTGCGAGATTTTTTTAAATCATATATTGTAAAAAAACTTAACTAAGAGACTCTTATTTAACCAAGTATGCTACTTTATCGGCTTCGCAAAGTCTGAAATAACCGAAAGCAAAATTATTTGAATCAATAGTATTTACGATGTTACCTCTGATGTTTCCCGGAGGAATTGAAAATGGACTTCCGCCATATATTTCTAAAATTAGGTTCATATAATTATAGAAGTTTTTAGAAATACCGCGATGTGTAATATTAATCGTTTTTCCGGGCTGTATTTTGTCATCGGCATTTGTGAATCGATTATTTATTTCATTTCCATTATAAAATTCATCGTCTGTAAGTAAATATTCCGGATATATTAGGAAATCAACTTTATAATCTGTCAGATAATAATTGACCTGATCAACCGGATCTTTAAAATAATATACCACTTCGATTGACTCTTTTCCTTGTCCATCTTTATGGATTTCCTGCTCTACTCTGTCAATTGGTGTAACAGATGTCAGCTTTTCGGTCGCTTTAAAACTTTGTCCTTCTGCGGTTACAGAAAGTGTATAATCCATATTTAGAACCGGAACAAAATTATTACATACATAAGAACCCGGTTCAGTCTCATTGAAAGTAAAAACATCTCCATTACTGTTTTGAACTTTTACTTGTGCTCCTGAAACCTTTGGCGTGGTATTGTTGTAATATGGTGCAGTTTTACTGATTTTAATAACCTGTACATTTCCCGTCGTTCCTTTTTGCCAGATAATTTCTGCATCGACAACTAGTCTTGTTTCGCCGGTTTCTAAATCAAGTTTTACAACATCTTCACAAGATGAAAAAAACATCACAGAAAGAAGGCTTAAAAAAAACAGCGCTTTACTTTTAAAATTATACTTTCTAATCCTTTGCATATTTATTAAAATTTAAAATTATAAGAAACTCCAGGTACTACCCCAAAAATTGATAGTCTTCTGGTTTCATTTGCTCCTGTATCATCATTTGTTGCAAATGTCATTGAAGCAGCATTTTTTCTATTGTACACATTATAAAGACTGAATACCCAGTAGCTTTGCCATCCTTTCTTTTTGTCTGGTTTTGGTGTATAAGTCGCCGCCAAATCTAAGTGATGAAAAAGTGGTAATCTGTTTTCATTTCTAAGAGAGAAATTAGGAATATTGATTCCGCCAAATTCATAATATCCGTTTGCATATGTCACCGGCTGTCCAGATTGCAGCGTGAAATTACCATTAAAAGACCATTTAGGACTGTATTCATAACTTCCTACAATGCTCAGATTGTGCAGTTTGTCGTATCCTGACAAATACCACTCACCATTTGCAACACCAGGTTCTTCTGGAGTTCTTCCGGGTGTTTTTTGTTCTGCTCTTGATAAAGTATACGAAACCCATCCTGTAAGACGTCCGGTATTCTTTCTCAGCGATAATTCCATACCGTATGATCTGGCTTTACCATTCAGGATCACCTGTTCTACATTATTATTTGCCAGAATATTTGCTCCGTCTATATAGTCAATACGGTTTTGGATTTTCTTATAAAACAATTCTCCTTCAAAAGAATAATCTTTGTCCTTAAAATTTTTAAAATATCCTACTGCGTATTGATCCAGAATCTGTGGTTTTGCAAAAGGTCCGCTTGGTGTCCAGATCGTCATTGGCAAAGGCGACTGTGTATTTGACAACATATGAATGTATTGTGCCATTCTGTTATAACTTGCTTTTACAGATGTTTCGTCGTTAAAAGCATATGATAATGAAGCTCTTGGCTCCAGATTATCAAATTTACTTATTGTTTCTCCGCTTTTATAAGAGATAGTTCCCGTTGGAGTTCCTTTTTCATAAATATGATATAACGGATTATAGACTACTGCCTGCCCGTTTTCATACGTGCTTATTTCCTCGCCTCCTAAACGATAAAACATACTATACCGAAGTCCGTATCTTAAATTCAGTTTCTCTGTAATCTGATGTTCGAAGTCTAAATAAACCGAAGATTCAAAAGCATATTTTCTATCTAATTGTTTGTAATTAAACTGCGAAACTGAGTTGGTAGGTTCTACCGTTCCGGGATTAAAATTATAATATTGACCGTCGATTCCGTAGTTTAGTTTTAGCTTTTCTGATAAAGTATGATTCCAGGCATACTTAAGTCCCGAAGTCTGGATGTTATTATTCCATTTAAAAAACTCTGTAGGTAAGCCAAGATTAAATCTGTAATCACTATAGAAAACGGATAAATTAGCACTTAAATTATCCGAAAACTTATGCTTCCAGTTTAAGGTTCCCATGGTATTTCCAAAGGTGCTGGTAAAACGATTATCGATATCAAAAACATCATTTCCAAAGTATCCCGAAAAAGAAAGCGTATTATTAGCGCCAAAACGGTAATTAAGTTTCGCGTTAAGATCATAAAACATCGCTGAATTACTGTTATCTGCCAGTTTCAAAAATAAATGGGCATAAGAAGTACGTCCTGCGACAATAAATGAACCTTTTCCTTTCTCGATAGGTCCTTGTACCAAAAGTCGGCTTGATATTAAACCAATTCCTCCATTAACTTTATATTCTTCAAAATCTCCGGTTTGTTGCGTTACATCAAGAACTGAAGAAACACGTCCACCAAATTTAGAAGGAATTCCACCTTTATATAATTCTAATCCGTTTATAATATCAGCATTAAAAATAGAGAAGAATCCAAACATGTGAGAATCACCATATACCGGAGCGCCATCCAAAAGAATTAAATTTTGATCTGCTGCACCACCACGAACATTAAATCCTGACGAAGCTTCTCCGGCATTTGTAACTCCGGGCAATGTCAATAATGATTTTAAAGGATCCGGCTCACCCATAGCGGCTGGAATTCTTTTAATCTCGGCCATCGAAAGCTTGCTAACACTCATTTGAGTATTCTTTACATCAACAGCTTTGCTTGTGGTTATAATCACTTGTTCCAGCTCCTGACTGTCAGAATCCATTGTAAAATTTATCCTTGAATCATCAGATACGGTTATTTTCGTTTCTTTATTTTTTAAACCAATATAACTAATCGCAACAGTATAACTTCCTTTATCCAGGTCTATAGCAAACATTCCGTTTCTGTCTGTTGTTACGCCTGTTTCCAGTTCTTTTATATAAACATTTGCTCCAATAATAGGTTCATTATTATCGTCAAAAACCTGTCCGGTCAGCTTGTTTTTTTTTTTAGCTGTTTTTGTTGCTTTTTGCTTCACAAAAATGTTGTTGCCAACGATCGAAAACTGAACTGTTGCAGTTTTATTTAATTCATTAACAAGATCTTTTATTTCAATATTTTTATATGTTTTTTGGTGGGTAAAATAATGCTGACTTGTATTGATCTGATCTGTAAAGGCAAATTTAAAATCGGTTTGATTTTCAATTTGTTTAAAGAATTCTTTTAAAGCTACCGTTTTATCTACCGTTACTGTAACGTTTTGGGAGAACGCACTTAAACCGAATAAAAAAAAGCATGCGGAAATTATATGCTTCATGAAATTTTGTATTTTTGAATATTATTAAATGGAATAGTTTCATACTATCCTTACTATGAGGAGGATGTGTAGTTTCGCGGCTAGTGCATCCTTTTCTTTTCTATTTCTTTTCTATTGAAAAGTAACTTCTTTTAATTCATCGTTTATTTCAAAGTTTAGGTTATACATTTCTGATATTAATTGTACAATTATTTTTAAATCTTCTTTTTTATTGATTCTTACCGTAATTCGCTGATTTGAATATTCTGCCGGAATTATCACTTTATAACCGTAATTCTCCTGAATATAAACACTTACATCGCTTAATTTTTGGTTGTCAAAATCAATAAACCTGCTAAACTCAGTTACTTCGGCCGTATTGTTTGCATACGTAAATGTTTCGCCCGGAACGAGAATCCATTTTTTGTCCTGATTTTTTACGCTCATCTCAACGCTTCCTTCAAAAAGGGAAACACTCACACTATTTTTTGAACTTCCTTTTACCGTAAATGAAGTTCCTAAAACGGTTGTTGTTGTTTCTTTGCAAAAAACCTGAAAAGGATGTTTCTTGTCTTTTTGAACTTTAAAATATCCTTCACCTTCAATTTCTATTTTTCTGTTTGTTTCGAAATTATTGGCATAGGTAAGTTTAGAATGGGGACTTAACTCAACTCTGGAACTATCCGGTAAGAAAACAGTTTTTATTTTTGATGTTGTGTTTTCAATTACATTAGAAGCAATAAATACATTTTGTGTTACAGAATCTCTGTTAAAATAAAGTCCGGTTCCAATCAATGCAAATACTAAAACTGCCGCCGCTGCCGCATAACGCCAAATCTTAAATTTTGGCTTCTTTGCCGAAAAAGCTTTAGATTGAAAATCTTCCCACGAAGCTTCTTTCTCACTATCGGAGTGTGAAATAGGAACTTCGTCCCAGATCTTTTTTAATTCGTCTTCTATTTTTTTATCACTCATATCTTTGGGGCGTTAAAGTTTCTGACAATAAAATCCTTGTTTATTAAAAACACCATAAACCATTTCTTTAATTTCTCTGTTGGTTTCGATTTTTAGAACATGATTAGAATCTTCCAGATCAAAATTCATGATACAATCAGAAATAACAAATTGAAGAAGCCTTACAATAAAACGTGCGTCTTCCTTGGTTGTAATATCTGTTTTGTAAGCTTCTATATTGGTTTTCATGATGTCGTTTTTATATATAACAAACGAGATCACAAAAGTTCCTAATGGTTTTCGATTTTTTTTCGAATAAATTTACTGGCGAGATAAATATGATTGGCAATTGTCTTTTCAGAAAGTTCTGTCATTGCTGCAATCTCCTTATAACTAAGATTTTCCAGTTTGTGTAGTGTATATATTTTTTGTTGTTGCTCCGGAAGAAGATTTATGAAATTATATAATATTTCTTGTCTTTCTTCAAAAACTTCGGTTTCTGTGTCTTCTTCTTCGGCCTGAACGTGAAAAGAATCAAGCTGAATGATCTTATTCTCTCGATTTACGTGATTGATGATAATGTTCTTGCAAATGGTGAACAATTGTTTGTCAAACAAAACGTCTTCATTTAGCAATTCTCTTTTATTATAAAGTCTTAAAAAAGTTTCCTGAACAAAATCCTGCGGAGTAAGAACTGTAAAGTTAAATCGTCTGGCAATGTTTATAAGTTTATCATAGTAATTAAGGTAAGCTTCCTTGAAAGAAGCCTCATTACCTTTTTTTAAACTTAATATAAACTTTCTATTGTCCATAACTTAAATATGATAATTAGTCTAAACTCATTGTCTATTATAATATTGTATTATAAAAACGACGCCTTAAGACTACCTTAATCATTTTCTTAATAAATCCTAAGGTGCAAAGAACAGAAATAAATTTTATTCTGGAATTATTTAACAGAAAATTATACTTTAATAAATCATTTCCTAAAATCAAAAATCACTTTCGTGAAAGAATGAAAAACAAAAAACCTCTTCAGAATGAAGAGGTTATGATATTAACAAAAGAAACAACAAAAAGTATTTGTTGTTTTAAATTTTGATTACTAAGATTTAATAAATGCCAGTAAATCTGCGTTGATTATGGCTGCGTGAGTTGTTGGCATTCCGTGTGGCAAACCGGGATACGTAATGATTTTTCCGTTTTTCAAAAGTTTGATTGCACTCAAAGCTGTCGTTGCATATGGAACAATCTGATCGTCTTCTCCGTGTAATATCAATACAGGAAAGTCAACACTTTTAAGATCTTCGGTAAAATTAGTTTCCGAGAATGCTTTTATACAATCGTAATGCGCTTTAATGCCGCCATTCATTCCCTGACGCCACCAATTGTCCTGAATTCCTTTTTTGATGTCTGCTCCTTCTCTATTATATCCGTAAAACGGAAATGTTATATCGTGGTAAAATTGCTGTCTGTTATTGGCGGTATTAGCACGAATATCGTCAAAAACTGCTAATGGAACTCCGTTTGGATTATTGGCATCGACGATCATATAAGGCGTTACGGCACTTATAAGTACAACTTTCGAAACTTTGCTTTTTCCGTATTTTGCCGCATAATGAATCGCTTCTCCACCTCCGGTTGAATGTCCAACATGTATTGCATCTTTTAAGCCCAAAAATGTTGTCAATTCATCTACATCAGCTGCATAAGTATCCATTTCGTTGCCTGTCGCAGTTTGCGTAGATCTGCCGTGTCCGCGTCTGTCGTGAGCAATTACTCTATATCCCTGCTCTAAGAAAAAAAATATTTGTGCATCCCAATCGTCTGCAGACAATGGCCAACCATGATGAAAGAAAATTGGCTGCCCCGTTCCCAAATCTTTGTAATAAATCTCTGTTCCGTCTTTTACTGTAAACTTGCTCATTTTAATTTCGTTTAATGGGTTTATTAATGATTTAAAATTGAATTTGTCTTGCTTAACTTTATTTTCTAAACTAAAGTGTTTTGCAAAATTTTATAATCCTTCGTACCAATCTAAAATATAGTCTGCAACGGATTCCCATCCTTTTTCACCACAAATAAAATGGCTTTTGCCTTGAAAGATCTTCAAATCGACACGACTGTTTTTATCTGAATATTTATTTGCTAATGTGGTTGTAAGCTCAGGCGAAAATATATTATCACTTCCGCCGCCAATAAATAATATAGGCTGATGCGGTTTTTTAAAATCAATATTAGAAAAAGAGTTTAATACTAATTCTCTGTTTACTTTAAAACTTTCCGGCACTGCAAAATCATCATAAGCTTTTGCTCTTTCTGAAGATGGCAATGTGTTAAAAAAGTTTCTATCATACCAATCGCGATTTCCTAAAAAATACTTTTTGCCAGAGAAAAAACCAAATGCAGGAAGTGCTGCTTTTAAAGTTGAAAGTGGAGGAAAAACATTCTTTGGAGGTGCGCCATCTATACTTACTGCAGCAGCAACTTTGTCTAGTTCCAGCAATTTCATTACTGCCATTCCTGCCATAGAATGCCCAATAACTAATGGTTTTTCGGGCAAGGTTTTAATTAGTTCCAGAAGATTATTTATCACATCAATAAATCCTGTTCCGGTAAGCGCAGGATGAACCTGATTTCTTAAATCTGCCGGAACTCCTTCGTGTCCCGGATTTGCCGGTGTGTAAACTTTATAGCCCTTTTGTTCGTAATGGGTTTTCCAATTTTCCCAAGTGAGGTTGTTTACAAAATTTCCGTGAATAAGAATTATGGATTTTGATTTTGTCATAAGATTTAATATTTAATGAGTAATAAAGTATGGATAATGACGATGTACTATTTTTTAAGGTCAAATTATTACTCTGATATTCCTTAGAATAAATCAGTCTGATTATGTCCTTAGTTTTGCGATCTCGAAAATTCAGGCAACCATTAAGCCAAATATACAAAATACTAACTATCAACAACTTAAACCTTTAAAAATATTTTATCTATCGCTACATTTCGCTAATTTTTCAATGCTTTTATGATATATAACAAAAAATGCATTCCGCGAAAAGACATAAAATTCACCCGTGATATCCATGCTTTTGATTACTTAACAGTTTAATTAAGAAAGTAATTAGAAAAATCCGTTTTTATCTGCGTTTTTACGAAGTAAATCTGTTTTATCCGCGTCAAAATTAGAGGCTGATTTTACTGATTCGCTAAAGCGAAAACGCTCATAAAAACGGATTTTATTTTCTAAAAGCTTAACTTAATAACATTACCTTCAGGGACTATATTTTACTAATTAATACAAGTAAAGCAATTGACTTTTTTACTAAATTTGGTTGAATTATCTAAACAAAAATTAAAGTATATGAAGATTTTACCATCAAATTCTACGTTGCTTGTCATTGATGTACAGGAAAAATTATTGCCAAAGATTTATGAAAATCAAGACGTAATGAAAAATGTAATCTGGGCAATAGATTTGGCTAAAATAATTGGTATTCCAATGCTTTTAACGGAACATTGTCCAGAAAAAATTGGAACTACGCCAGCGATAATCAGAGAAAAATTTGAAGAAAATGATATTGTCACAAAGACTTATTTTTCGGCAGTTCGCGAAGGAAATCTTCTGGAACACATTCAAAAAGAAAGAAAACAAATTATTGTCGCAGGAACCGAAGCTCATATTTGTGTACAACAATCAGTTTTGGATTTTCTGGAATTAGGGTATAAAGTTTTTATATTGGATTCGGCTGTGGGAACCCGAAATCCAATTGATAAAGAAAGAGCATTACAAAGAATGCAGCAAAATGGTGCCGAAATAATTACTAAAGATATGCTTGCGTTTGAATGGCTCGAAAAAGCAGAAACAGAACTTTTTAAGATTGTGCTTAATCGGTTTATTAAATAGAATAAATAAATTATTCAAAAAAGTTCTTTGCCTTTTTCGTTAAAAAAAGCTCGTATTTATAATTTTTCCTGTTCTTTCTAAATACATATAAAAGCTTTGAATTGGCTTTCTTTACGATTTTATCTCCTTCTTCAATACAATCATTTTTATCAAAAATATAGCTTGTAAAAGCATATTCAGTTCTAATGCTATCATAAAATATTATATATCCATTTTGCTTAATATCAATTCTTTTAATTTCGAAATTATAGTCAATTGCATATTCTCTTTTGGACTCATAAACATTTGAAATTAAAATCGCTGTAAGTACACCGACAAAACCTATTATCAAATAAAATGCTCTTTTCATTTTAGCTATTAAACCTTTAAAATTAACAGTCATCAAATAGAAGCAAAAAAACAATTTTTATCAAAATATTGAATATTAATTTATTGTTACTTTTTTTAATAAACTGATTCTGGTTAAGGAAAAATCTATAATTCTACAGCAAATAAATCTCTCGCAAAAACGCAATCCTGTCCTGAAGTTTTGGGTTTAAACTTTGTAACCTTGCGAGATTAATTTTATTACTTACAGCTTAATTTAATTATTTATTTTTCGGATCATATAACATTGCCGTACATAAACAATTTTTTCTTTCTTTACTTATCAAAATTGGGCAATTGACGCATAATTTACAATTCTCCCAGAAAACCTCATCTGTCGTTAATTCCGAATAAGTAACGGGTTCAAAACCTAGTTCGTGATTCATTTTCATAACTGCCAATCCTGTGGTTAAACTGAAAATGCTGGCTTCGGGATATTTTTGACGGCTTAATTCAAAAATCTTTCTTTTAATTCTTTTTGCAAGTCCTGTATGTCTGAATTGTGGTGCAACTATTAATCCTGAATTCGAAACATATTTGTCATTTTCCCAAGAAGAAATAAACGAGAAACCTGCCCACGATCCGTCTGGTGCAAAAGCAATAATTGCTTCACCATTTTTTATTTTTAATTCGAGCGATTCAGGAGAACGACCGGAAATTCCTGTTCCTCGCGCTAAAGCAGAAGATAAAGTTGTATCGCAAATTTCTTTTACCCAAAAAATATGATTCGCATTAGCAACCTCAATCGTAAAATCGAGTAATTCTTCGGGAATTTTATCGTTTGAGAATAATGTTGTTTTATCCGGAAATGAATTAGGCAATGGAAAAATTTTGCCTGAAAAATCTATGGGGGGAAGTTCAGTTTTCATATTTGATATTTGGAAATACAAAACCGAAAATTCAAATCCTATACCGCAATTACATTACAACAGAACTATAAGTGTTACAATCTGTTTATCTTGAACTTACGGAACAAACAAGACTTTTCTGCTTATAAATATAGCTATCAAAATGATACGCTTTTATCATTTTGGTATCGTTGCTTTTCTATTTTAATCTGTTTAAAAATTTTCTAAAAATTAAGTACAATTTTTCAAATACCGATCGGTATTTATGATTATATTTGTTGTGATCTTATTCATTTCTAAAATAAAAATTATGAATACTTCCGAATTTATACTGGATAAAGTGGCGCCTATTTTTAATAAACAAGGATATATTGGAACTAGTCTAACCGATATAACAAAAGCAACTGGTCTCACAAAAGGTGCTATTTATTGTAATTTTTCTAATAAAGAAGATTTAGCATTAAAGTCATTTCAACTCAATATAAGCATCGCAATAATACCTTTATTCAAAATAGTTGCTAATACAGAAGGATCTTTAAATAAATTACATGCCATAACTGAATATCAACGAAGATATTATGATTTAGTCAAAGACAGAGGCGGATGTCCAATGTTGCGAGTTGGTGTTGATACCAAATTTAATAATCCGTTATTATTTGAAGCGGCGCAAAATTTATCTCAAAAATTCACTTTGGGTTTAACCAATATCATTAACGATGGTATTTCTAATAATGAAATTCAATCTAATATTGATGCTGTTAAATATGCAAAAATAATATTATCGCTTATTGAAGGAAGTTCGCTTCTTGCCTTTACTCATAATGATCAAAGCTATATAAACAACTCAATGGATTTTATAGATCATACAATAATTGAAAGCTTCAGGAAGTAGAAGAAAAATTTTTTAACCTATCAAATACCGATCGGTATTTGATGTAATATATTCGAAAAATGGAAAAAGTATTAAAAACAAAAAGAAAAGTCAGATTTCAGGATTGTGATCCTTTTAATCATTTAAACAACTCCAAGTATTTAGAATATTTCCTTAATACGCGCGAGGATCAAATTGCAGAACATTATGATCTTGATGTGTTTAAATACATGCATTCTACAGGACTTAGCTGGGTTGTTGCTTCTAATCAAATCAGTTATATAAAACCGGCTTTTACAATGGAAACCATATTAATTGAGTCACAATTGATTCAATATACTGATAATCTTTTGTTGGTTGAAATGAAAATGTGGAATGAAAATGAAACCGAATTAAAGGCAATTCTATGGATAAAATTTATTCCGTATAATGTTCAGACAAAAAAATCGGCAAGTCATTCTGATGATCTAATGAAACTCTTTCAATCTGTTGTTGTTCCTGTAAATCAGTCCATTTTTGAAAATAGATATATAGAAACTATTCAAAATTTAAAAGCCAGAACTCATGCCTAAAGTAGAAACAATAGAACGGTTTATCGCAATGGTCGAATCTAACGAACATGACAAAGCGATTGAAAAATTTTATACGATTGATGCTTCGATGCAGGAAAATCAATCTGAACCAAGAATAGGCAGAGATCTTCTTGTAACTAATGAAAAAAACACTCTTTTGAAGGTTAAATCATTAGTATCTAAATGTGTTCGCCCCTATTTTATCAACGGTGATTCTGTTGTTATTCAATGGTTTTTTAGATTTGAATGGAAAGATGGACGTGTTTCTGAAATTGAAGAAATCGCTTATCAAAACTGGGAAAATGAACTTATAAAGAAAGAGAAGTTTTTTTATGACCCAAAACAATTTACAGGTTCATAATCTTAATTATTTACTTTTAATAAATAGAATTAAAAAAGCCCATTCCTTTCGGTTTGGGCTTTTTAGTCTTACAACTCTGATTGTTTTGTATTAATTACCAAGAACGGATTTTAATTCAATATACTTATTTAAGTCATTAAAATTATGTCCTTTACCTTTCATCGATTTTATGAAAGATGGTGTTGTACCAGTTGCTTTAGCGCCAATAATATCGTCAATACCCAAATTACTGAAACCAAGATCTTTGTATTGTTGTAATAATTCCGGTGTAATATTTTGAGATCTCAAAGCAACCAAATCGTCTGGTTTTATGTTGTTATATCCTGCTTTTTGAAAATCACTTACATATTCAGGCGTTACATTCAGAGATTTCATTGCAATAAAATCGTCTATTTTAATGTTTTTGTAACCTGCTTTTTGAAAACTGCTTACATATTCGGCAGTTACATTTAAAGATTTCAACGCAATTAAATTACTGTTTGAAATATCATTATATCCTATTTTTTTAAACGAATTAATAAAGTCCTGATCGATATTCATAGATTTAAAAGCAATGATATCATCATCAGCGTCTTTGTCGTTTTCGGCACCTGAAGAATTTCGAACATCAGCAATATATTTTCCGTCAATTCCCTGAGATTTCAATGCTATAAGATTACCCGGACTAACATCTTTGTAACCTGCTTTTTTGATCTCTTCGATAAAAGCTTTGTCTATTTCTAATGATTTAAAAGGAACAAGATTGTCTAAATCAATATCCGGAATTGCCTGTTTGATAGAAGTTATATACGCTTCATTTACGTCTAAAGCAGCAAGTGGAATAACCTGATCTTTGTCAATGTTATTGAAACCTTTTTTCTTTAGCATTTGAACATAAGATTTTTTGATGTTTATCATAAAGAAAACCATAAGATCACTGTCGTCTTTAAGTACAACTCCTTCTTTAGACATTGCTTGACTATAATCCTTATTAGGCGTAAACTTATAAGTTCCCATACCTTTGTTTCCTTCAAATTTTCCAACAAAAGACATTGTTCCTGCTTCGCGTGTTAAGGTAAATGTCCCTTCTTTGTCTCTTGGTAAATTTGAAAATTCACTCACTTGAAAAGTGCTGTTAGAATTGTTATGTTCGTCATTTTTAAATTGAATATTGATTGTATTCTCTTTAATTGTAGCAAACCAATCTCCTTCAGTTCTTACACTGCTGTGAATGTTTATATTCTTTTCTGGTTCTTCTTCTTTAGAAGTAAGATTTTGACTTTGCGCTGCCGGTTGATTAAAAAGGCACGCAAACAACACCAATATTGGCAATAGGAAAAAGTATTTCCAAGTGGTGTGCACGTTTGATTTTTTCGAGTTCATCATGATGATTCGTTTTTTTAATAATGATTGATTATAGTTGGTTGTAAGACTCAAAGGGAATTGTGGCGCAGCTACTTTTAGTAAACTAAATTGGTAGCTTTCTTTTTCGACAGTATCTTGCTGAAGCATTTGATCGTCTGTCAAAAATTCAAGGTTAATTTCTAATGCTTTTCTCCATTGCCAGGCAAACGGATTAAACCATTGAAAGATCAAAACCATCTCTGCAAGCAAAAGATCGATGGTGTGTTTTTGCTCAATATGAATTTTTTCATGTAGCAAAATCTGATTGTAGGTTTCCCATTCATATTTCTCCGGATTGATAAAGATATTATTACCAAAAGAACACGGCGCTTTATCGTCTGTAATCTCGATAATACGAAACTTCCCATCCTGAATAACTGATTGTGAATAAGCTCTGTAAAGCAATATAACGACTTGCATCAAAAAGTTAAGTGCAAAAACGATTACTCCAAACCAATACAAATAAACCAACCATTTAAGTATTGATTCAATTTTAAAGGTTTCTTTCGTTTGCTCTACAACTGTTGATTCTACAGGTTGTATTTGTGGTTTTGTGGTTTCAATTTTTTCAACTGTAGTTTTATCAACCGTAGTTTTGGCAATTACAACTGTTTTTTCAACCGCTGTTTTTCTCAATGATAATTCTTGCGGAACCGGAACGAGTGGCAAAATAAAAGCCATAATCATACAAGCCAACAATATATATCTGTTGAGATAAAAGAAGGTTTCCTTTTGCAAAAGCAATTTATAAAATACAAAACAAGCTGCAAGAATAAGGGCTGTGTATAAAATATATGGTATCATATTTTTCCTTTTTTAATGATGTCTACGATTTCATCTAAATCATTTTCGGTAAGCTTTTGTTCTTTTGCAAAAAAGGCAAGCATTCTTGGGTACGAATTATCAAAATATTGACTAACAATATCCTTCAATGCAAATTGTTGGTATTCTTCTCTACTAATCACCGGAAAAAAGCAATGCATATTCCCCGCTGTTTCACTATTCAGGAATCCTTTGTCTTTAAGAATCTTGACTATTGTTGCTACACTATTATAATGTGGTTTTGGATCTGGCAATAATGGAATTATATCTCTTATAAAGGCTTTGTCTAAATCCCAAAACACTTGCATGATTTGTTCTTCTCTTTTGGCTAGTTTTATCATCGTTAAATCTTTTTACGAAGATACTACTAATTAATTAGTAGACAAACTAATTGATTAGTATTTTTACTAATAAGTTAGTAATTGGATTACTTTCTTAGAAAAAAACAATCAAACAAAGTTATTAAAATCAAGTATATCAACAACTTAAATATAATTATCTAAAAATAATAAATTTCTAATAATGAAGAGGTTCCTGTTCATTATTTTGAATTTGAGCGAAAAAAAACTCTTCGCGACAAGAAGAAATCACTTTTTTTAAAGCCAGATTAACCAAAGGTTGTTTAATTTTTAATTAAAAGTTAACGAATTCTACAAGCTATAAGCAACACAAATAGTAGCGTCAGGCGGAATCATTTCGAACAAAATCATATTCTTAACAATTCTATAATTCAATCATAATTTTGTCTGAGCAGCCAGAAACAGAAGTTTTAAAAGAACTAAATAAACTCAAATCTTAAAAATTTAAACATAATTACAAGATTTGGTTATCTACATGTAAAATCTCTTAAAATTTAACATTACAAACACAATACATTAATCAGTTCATGTTATTAAGGTAATGTTGCGATTCTATCTTCGCAACTTAAATAACACAAAAAAACTGTCAAAAATGAAACTAAAACTACTATTAATCTTTGCAATTACTTTAATTTGCAATAATGCCTTTTCACAGAAAGGTTTGCTTATCTCAGAGATTCTGACAAATCCCAATGGCGATGATTCTCCATTAGAATATGTCGAACTTGTAGCCACAACTACAATTAATTTTGCAACTACACCTTATACGGTTGTTTTTACAGACAATGGTACTGCAACTTCAAACGGATGGAAAGCCGGAAGTTCTGTTACTTATGCTTTCTTAATCAACTCAGGTTCTGTTACGGCGGGACAAGTTGTTTATGTTGGAGGTTCTTCGATGTTGCCTTTAAGCCAAAGTGGAATTGCTTTAAAAACTAAAAACACCGGAACAACTGCCGGAGATAGTTTTGGTTCTAAAAATACTGCCGGAGTTTTAGGAAACGGCGGTAGCAATGCTGATGCTGTTGCAGTATTTGATGTAACAGCTTCTTCAATCTCCTCTTCTACAGTTCCTGTTGATGCTGTATTTTTTGGTGATGCTGTAGGAAGCGCTTTCAAAAGCTCAAGTTCTGGTTATCAATTGCCTGTAAATGATAAATATAATGGAGGAAAACTACAAACTTCTTCTTATTTGGCGCCAGATCCTGGAAGTGATGAATTAGTAAAAGCAACTTCTGGTGTTTACAATACTTCAACTAATACTTTTACAACAGCTCGTACATGGGCTTTAACAACTACTACGAGTTATAATTCGACTTCAATAACTATTGCAGGAACTCCGGTTGTAAATATTAATCCAACAATAACTTTGGCAACACCAACCGTTTCCGGAAATGCTCCTGCAACAGTAAGTTTATCTGCAACAGCAACAGATTCTGACGGAACGATTTCTAAGATTGAATTCTTTAACGGATCTACTTTGTTAGCTTCTGTAACTTCTTCTCCATACACGTATTCCTGGATAAATGTTGCTGCGGGTTCTTATTCGATTACAGCAAAAGCAACTGATAATAGCGGAGCATCAACAACTTCTACAGTTCAAGCTGTAACGGTAAATAACGGAACTCCAACAAATGCTGCGCCAACAGTAACTTTGGCTACCCCAACAGTTTCCGGAAATGCTCCTGCAACAGTAAGTTTATCTGCAACTGCAACAGATTCTGACGGAACGATTTCTAAAGTTGAATTCTTTAACGGATCTACTTTGCTGGCTTCTGTAACTTCTTCTCCTTATAACTATTCCTGGACAAATGTTGCGGCAGGTTCTTATTCTATTACTGCAAAAGCAACTGATAATAGTAATAATACAACAGTTTCTTCTGTAAAAACGGTAACGGTAAACAGTGCTGTAAATGTGGCGCCAACTTTAGTTTTTAATACTACGGCTTCAAAATTTGTGAGTTTATCAGCTACTTCTGCAAAAGTAGGTTGTGTGATGAACAACAACACTGATCCTTTTATTGTTTCAGGTCTTGATATTACAGTTACCGATGATAATCTTGACGGATTAACATTCTCTATGACGAGTTCTAAAACAAGTGTGGTTCCAAACGCTAATTTTACCATAACCGGAACTGGCAATGCACGTAAATTCAGAATTAATCCAACAGGAGTTGGATATTCGACTTTAACCTTAAAAGTGACTGACGCTCAAGGCGGAAATAAATCTATAACTGTAAATGTTGCCGTTTCTCAGGCTTTGGCTACAGCTTCACTTAAAGATATTTATAATGCTGGTGTAGCCGATGGTTCGACTGCAATTCCTATTGATGAAAATTATATGTTTGCTGCCGATGATGAAACAAATGTGATTAAATTATTCAGCAGAAACAATTCAGGACTTTCTGTTTATCAATTTGATGTGAATCCATATTTAGCTTTAAGCGGAACTGAAGTTGATATTGAAGCGTCTTTTAGAAGTACAACAAAACCAAATCGTATTTACTGGATTGGCTCTTTGAGTAATTCTAAATCAGGAGAAGCAAGAGCGGACAGAAACCGAATTTTTGCTACGGATATTGTAGGAACCGGAGCTAATGCAACGCTTGTTTTTGTTGGATATTACAGCAACCTTAGAAGTAAACTTATTACTTGGGGAAATAATAATGGTTACAACTTTACAGCAAAAGCAGCTACAGGAATTGAGCCAAAACGTATAGACGGTTTTAATATTGAAGGTCTGGAAATGGGTCCTGACGGAACAACATTATATATTGGTTTTAGAGCGCCGTATGTTGGAAGCGGAACTAACAAAGCATTAATTTGTCCTTTGCAAAATTTTGAATCTTGGTTTGGAAACGGAAGTCCTTCTGCTAATCCTGTTTTTGGTTCGCCAATCGAATTAAATCTGAACAATCACGGAATTAGAAGTTTAGGTAAAAATGCTTCCAATAATTACATCATTGTAGCCGGAAGTTATGCTGGAACTGGAACTTTTGAATTGTACTCGTGGAATGGTCAAAGTGCAACTGCTCCGGTTTTACTAAATGCTAATTTAGCGAGCCTTAAACCGGAGGGAATTGTTGATGTTCCAGCTGACATTTCGGGATCATTTACTTTAGATTTAGTATCAGATTTGGGGTCAGATATTCCGTATAATGATGGTTTAGAAAACAAAGATGTTGTAGAACCAAATCACCGTAAATTTTTAACGTCAACTATTAGCGTAAGCGCTCCATCAACAGCTAGAAAAGCTACTGTTCAGGAAGAATCTGTTGCTCAAATCACCGCAAATGAAGTAATCGCGTATCCAAATCCTTTTACTTCTGTACTAAATATTGATTTTTATGATCTTGCGCCCGAAAGCATTTCGGTTTACAGCCAGAATGGTTCGCTTGTAAAAGAAATACATTCGGTTACAAAAGGTTTAAATACATTTGATTTTAATAATTTAAGAACCGGAATCTACTTTATTACTTACACGGGAATGCAAAAAGCAATTACAGTTATTAAACAATAATTGTCTTAAAAATAATTAATTAGCCTAAATCGGAACAAACGAATTCTGTTCTGATTTAGGCTTTTTACATTTTATCCATTTCAATAATACTTGCTATTTAAGGATAATACTTGCTTTTCAAATATTTATTAATGTTGTCTCTCGCCATTTTATCCCAAAGTGATTTTTTTTCTGAAATCATCGCTTTTGTAGCATAATTTCTAAATCCTTTGACAGCATCTTCTTCTAAACTATTTGTTTCGGTCATAAAATAATCTGTACCAAAAAGTATTTGCTTTCCATAAGATTTACTTGCCTCCTCAAAAAAAGTTTTATATAGCTCATTATTTTCTTTTTCCAGACACTCGGCCACACTATAAGATATATCCGTATAAACATTTGAATATTTAGTCATCAAACGTTGTATTTGATTGAACCAATTTTCATCTAAAACCCCATAAGGTTTAGCATATTTATTTTCTTTATTTGGATCCGTTGCTTCTTTTATTTGAGGTACACCGCCAAAATGCGCAAAACATATTTTAAGATTTTCAATTTTTTCAAGCATCGTTTCATAAGAATGAGGTTCTAAGAAATACGAACAAGTCTTTTTGCAATTTTCTCTCTCTACCAATCCAAGAAGTCTGTTTCTAAAGGTTCCTTTTTCATTAATAAATTCAGGTTTATCATAAACCTTTCCCGTATACGGATCAATTGGGTTAAGATTATTGACAATATAGTTTTTACTAAAATTATAAATTCCGCCCATATAATAAGTATGCGTCATTACAGGAACACCATTAGCAGCAGCCCATTCAAAGGTTTTTTTAAGCTTTTTGTCAAAAGCATAATGCCCGGTACTTGGATAGATTTTTAAACCCTGAAAAGGATAAACATATGTTCCGCCAACTTCAATTTTAGTTTCAAAATAGCGTTCTACAGTCTTCTGAATTTCATCTTCGCTGCCTTTCCATCTTGGATCAAGTCCAAAAAAAGGTAAAATACTGGTTGGATAAGTTCTTTTTATCTGAATCACTTCTTCAATTTGACCTTCAAATCCGCTTACAGATCTGCCAACACCAAGGTATTCCAGATTTTGACACAGCGTAACAAATTCAAATGTTTCGTTAGGATATCGGGACATTAAGTTTTCAAAAACAGCCGCCTGATCTTTACTTTTGCCAATTTGCAGAAACGTCGCATACCTTTTAGCTTTTACTATGTCACTTCCAGCTATACTTTTAACGATCCAGGCGCCCAGATCAGTATTGGTAAAATTATCAACTGGTTTTGCTAAAAATGCAGGTAAATATAGTTTCAGAAAATCTTTTGGAGCATTATTCATCGTGAATATATGCGTGTGAGCATTTTTATAAGTATCCTTCATGATCTATACTTGTTTAATTACTGTTTGAGCTGTAGAAGTGGCCTTTCTTAAAAGATCAAACCAAAATGGAGCTCCCAAACTCGCCACAAAAGCCGAGATAATCAACCCTAATATTTTAAGAAAAATACAGGAAAATGTAATCTCGTGTTTAGAACATGATGTCGCCTTTTTTTCTGATTTATTATTAGAAGTAGTCGCACTGGCTTTTGCTGATTTGCAGGCACATTTTGTAGTGTCTTTGGTATTCAAACAGATAGGTTTATTCCACCCAATAGGCAAATCAAGATTGTTTTTTAAACTATCTATTTGTTTCGATAATTTTTTAATGTCTTTTTTAGTCGAATCGATAGCGGCTTTATTGACAATAGTGACTTTTTTCATAGTGTCATATTTTGCACTAAGACCTTCTAATTGTACTTGATTCTTTAAATAATAATTAATCATTCCTGCTCTTCCCGTTGGATTACTTTCATAATATTTAAACAAAGCAATACTATCTACATTAATAGCCAGACTTACAAAAAGACCAATAAAAAACAAACGTTTTCTCGAAAGCTTTTTATACCACGCACTGGTTCTGTCATTAAATTGGTCAAACCAAGTTGTAACTTCGGTAACCAATTGGTCATAAAGTGTTGTCTCATTGCAACCGTCATTACTTACAGCTTTAAGTTTTGCTTTAGTGAGAGCATTTCGCAACATTATAATCAAATCACTTTGCCCTAAATAAGTAACAGAGAATTCAAAATTGTTCAGTAAATCATTTTTGTACTTTGGCACCTTAGCCGAAGCTTTTGGGTGAAGTATTTTAGCCGCCTGAACATTCGCAACGGTGTCAATTAATACTTCCGCCAAAGTTTTGGAACAGATTTCTGTTGGAGGTGCTTTTTCAGATTTAGTCAGTAACTTGATATTACTGTTATTGTACATCAATAATCCCCAATTAATCTGATTAGAAAAATCGAACAGTTTTTCAATAATTTTATTTCTGAAAAACCTTCCTCTTTCACTTTTAATCTGTACTCCTACTTCAAGAATCATACTGCAAAGAAGTGCAAACAAAGCCCAACTAATGACTATTGAAAGAGCAACCTGAACAATTGTAGAAGAAAAAAAACTTACATCCATTATCTCTAAGTTTTAAAGTTTTGCTTACTCTTTAAAGGATTTTTAGCCTACTCCTTATGGATTTATATAAAACAAATTCTTTATTTTCCTGACATTACCGAATAACAACTTATAATCAAGCAATTAACTCTAAAAAAAACAGAACAAGTTATGCAAAAAAAAGCATTTTTTCATAAGTAAATACCCCTGTTTTTGAGTTATTTAATCAACTGAAGCTTTAAAGTTTTCTCTTTATAATTACTGGATTTCATTCAGAAACTAAAACAGGTATTTATACTTTAGATAGAAAACTAATAATTGCTATTTTTGAATAAGCAGATTCTTATTCTAAATCTATCCAAATGAAAGAGACTTTTACTATTCTTGAAAAACTATGGGAACGTACTTTAAATCCTTCCAATGCTTCTTCTGCGAATGAAATTCAAAATTGGGACGACGAAATAAAAGCTTTATATCAATTGGGTATTGGTATGGAAGATGCGCTGCAATTTTTATACTTTGAAAAACCTGATTTCGAAACATTTAAAACCTGGGCAAACAATAAAAATAAAAGCAACAAATCTGAATCTAATGGTTTTGAAGTTGATGTTCTTTCAAAGGAAGACCTAGAATTTTGGGATAATAACGGCTATGTAATTTTAAAAAATGCAATCCCAAAAGAAGATTGCGAAGCTACACAACAAGCAATTTGGGATTTCTTAGAAATGGATCCCAACAACAAAAAAAGTTGGTATAACAGACATGAAAATCAAAAAGGTTTAATGCTTAATTTTTCGGATCACGAAACCTTAAATAAAAACAGATTTTCGCCAAGAATAAAAAAAGCATACGAACAGCTTTATAAAACAGATAACATTTACAAAACTATTGATAAAGTAAGCTTTAACCCTCCTGAAACCTCAGAATTTACTTTTTTAGGAAGTCCGCTTCATTGGGATACGAGTTTAAAACAACCTATAAAATTTGGGCTTCAGGGACTGCTCTATCTCACAGATTGCAACATTGATGAAGGAGCTTTTCACTGTGTTCCGGGATTTCACAACGAGATAAATCATTGGCTTGACAATCTACAGCCAGACGAAAATCCGCGAGATAAAGCTATTGCGACATTACAACCGAAACCTATTGCAGGAAATGCCGGCGATTTTATAATCTGGAATAATACTTTGCCGCATTGTGCTACAGCAAACAAAGGAAAAAATCCAAGAATGGTGCAGTATCTTACCTATTTACCAAATGAATATAATGCTGATGGAGAATGGATCTAAATCTTAGAAAGTTACGCTTTTTCGACTTTTCGCAAACGGATCAAAACATATCCTAAAGCAAGGAAAACCATTGCTGCGCTGGCATACATAAGCATTGGGATTTTTGCAATCACATCCTGATACATCCATCCTGCAATAAGTGCTCCAAGACCAATTCCGGCTTCAAGAGCAATATACATTGTTGCCATGGCTTTTCCGCGATGATCGGCGAAACTCATATCAACCGTCCAGGCGTTTAAAGCCGGAGAAACAATTCCGGTAGAAACTCCGTAAAGCGCAGATCCAACTAAAAGTCCTGTGATTGAAGTCGAAAATCCAACGATGAATAGTGATATAATCAAAAAGAACAATCCAATTGCTATTATATGCAAACGGCCGTATTTGTCTGATGCTTTTCCGGCTCCAAAACGAATCATTACCGAAGTAATTGTAAAGACCATAAAAAACAAGCCTTTATTGGCGATTCCTAAATGCTGACTCCAATCCGGAATTAATGTCAAAATCACGCCATAAGCCATATAAGAAAGAAATGTCACAATAGCTGCCGGCAAAACTTCTACGGCTATAATATCATTTCTTGAAATCCTTAGAATACGCAAACTAAAACGTTGTTTGTTTTTTAAAGTTTCTTTCATGTTCATCAAAATTACAATCGACATCAAGGCAAAAACAGAAGATGCGTAGAAAAGCATGTTCATCGAAGAATATATTTTAATTGTACTTCCAATCGCTGGTCCTAAAGCCATTCCGATTGAGAAACAAAGTCCGTGCAATCCTAAAGCTTCTCCCCAACGCTCTCTTGGAACAATATCTGCAACATAAGCTGCCGTTGCTGTAGGTTTAAATCCTGTAGAGAATCCATGAATTAACCTCAAAAATAAAAACCCCGAAACGGTTCCTAAAACCGGATAAAGAATACCACACACAAAACAAACAATCGATCCAACAGCCATAACAGGAACTCTGCCTAAAGTATCTGTCAATCGACCGCTAAAAGGTCTTGAAATTCCTGCCGTTAACGTAAAAAGCGCAATAATTAATCCTTTATACTCCGCTCCGCCCATATTACTCAAATACTCAGGAAGTTCCGGAATCAGCATATTAAAACTTGCCGAAAACAGTAAGGAACTTAAACAAACTAATCCAAACTGAAGATTATAGATTGGGTGAATGGCTTTGATTGGGGAATTCATGAAGTGATTTTTGAAGCGCAAAGATAGAGAAAACTCTAATTTCAAACTAATCAATCACAAAGCTAATTGAGTAAAGATTAACGCTAAATCAATTTTAAACCTTTCCTGAAACACACTGATAAAAGTCTGATATTGATTATTATATGGCTTATCATGGTCATAATAAGAAGCAGACACATTGTAATTTTGCGCCGTTATAATAAAAAGGAAATTACATAAGTAATAACCTAAATAACAAATCATTAACTCTTATAAATATGAAAACAAAAAATACCACACTGTACTTTTATATCCTATTCTTAATTCCATTCTTTTCGCAAGTAATTGGTCAGAATAAGGCAATCAATTTAAAAGAGAAAAACAATACTTACCTCGACTCTGTAAAAAAGACATTTGTCAGGAATAATATGTCTGCTCGTGTTGACAGCTTGTGGATGAAGGAATTAACAAATCTGGATGCTTTTAATACGCTTACAACCGAAATTGAAAACGGTGCCGTGGATCAAAAAATTGATTTAGAATTGCCTACTGAATTACTTAAATCGAGACTAACTGCGATGAATGCAAAATCGCCTTTCAATATTGAATACAATCCACAGCTTGAAACCGTTATTAAATCTTTTCTTAAATACAGAAAGAAATCATTTGGTAGATTAATGGCTGCTTCTGAATACTATTTCCCTTTGTTTGAGGAAGCTTTGGCAAAAGAAAAAATTCCACTTGAAATCAAATATCTGGCTGTTGTAGAATCTGCATTAAATCCAAAAGCGGTTTCGAATATGGGAGCAACAGGACTTTGGCAATTTATGTATAATACCGGAAAACAATACAAGCTTGAAATCGATTCTTATGTTGATGAACGTCACGATCCTCTAAAATCTACAGAAGCTGCCGCAAAATACATGAATAGTATGTATAAAGCTTTTGGTGATTGGGATTTGGTTTTAGCCGCTTACAACTCAGGGCCCGGAAACGTTTCTAAAGCGATCAATCGTTCTGGCGGACAAAAAAATTACTGGAACATTAGAAAAAATTTACCAAAAGAAACACAAGGTTATATTCCCGCATTTCTTGCTACAATGTACCTTTATGAATATCATGCCGAACACGGGATTCAGCCTGAAAAAGCATTAGTAAAACATTTTGCAACAGATACAATAATGATCAAAAAACAAATGAGTTTCAAGCAAATTTCTGACTTGATCGACATTCCAATTGCGCAATTAGAATTATTAAATCCTTCGTATAAACTGAATATTGTTCCGGTTTACGACAAACAAAAACATTTTCTAAAATTGCCTCAGGATAAAATAGCCGTTTTTACTTCGAATGAAGAAAAAATTTATGCTTACGCCGAATATCAGGCAAATTTACGGGAGAAACCTTCTCAAAATTCTATGATGATTGCGTCTAAAACGACTAACCCAAAAAAAACTGCAACATTTGAAAAAGCAAAATATTATGTTATTCAAAAAGGAGATACTCTGGGCAGCATCGCAAGAAAATATTCTGTAAGTGTTTCTGATCTAAAAAAATGGAATAAAATAAATACTGAATTATTGGCATTAGGCAAAAGCTTAAAAATAACAGCAAAATAGTATTAAATAGAAGTTTTTATTAGAAATACGAATCAAAGGTTAAAATTTGCCGTTAGGCACTAAATCTTGGTAGAAAACAGGAATTAGAATAAATTTAGCGTGCCGCAGGTACGCAATAATTATCATTTTGTCGCGTACCTGCGGCACGCCAACGTATTTTGAATCTACAATGACTACCAATATTTAGTGCCTAACGGCACAAATTATAGAATTTCAACTCTTGATTGGTATTAAAACTACTTTTATAAAGTGTTTCATCACATAATAAAAGTAGTTTTTATCAGTTTTGAAACTTCTAAACCAACGTTATTTATTGTAAAAGTTTTTTAAAATTTGCCTTTTTTATACAGCTCTTTAAAAAGTTTAAAATATATTTACGTTTTGGTTAATAGAATTACGCATCGCAAATAATGAATTAATGCAGCGTCAAGCCAATTAATTTTAAGCAGTCAGAATGGAAAAATATAACGTATCAGTAGTGTCATCAACTTTAGAGGATAATACAATACCCAACGATAAAATAAAGAAAGTCGATTTATTACCAGATCCTGAATCTCGTTTAGATTCAATGGAAATGAAAGAAAAACCTCTTATGGATTCTACTATTCCGTTTAGAGATTTAACAAATGTTGCGACTAAAAAAGAAAGCATTACCAAACTGATTGACAAACTTGATGTTGAAACTAATATTAGATATCAAAGAACTGTAGAAGATACGTATTGCAATGTATATTCATACGATTATTGTTATTTTTCGAAAGTATATCTGCCAACGGTTTGGTGGACAGATGAATCTCTTGAAAAAGTATTAAACGGGCAAGAAGTTGAGCCTGTTTTTGAAGAAACTGTTGATCGCATTTACTCCAGCGCCATACACGATTGGTTTTTAGAATGGGGAGTTAGTTTTGGCTGGGAAAGAATCCTTACTGTTGATGAACTTCAAAATAAGGTAAACGCTAATGGCGGAATTGGAATTATTTGTGCCAAAAGAAAAGAAAAAGGACTTTCTGGTCATATTGTTCCTGTTGTTCCCGAAACAGATTTACATAAAGCGTATCGAGAAAATGGTATAGTAGTATATCCGCTACAATCACAAGCCGGAAAATTAAACTATAATTACTTTTCAGAAGTTAGAGAAGACTGGTGGAATGACGAGCTATATTCCTCTTATGTCTTATATTACCATGAATAAATAAAAACAATTTCCTTAATTGTTTAAACTTCTAAAAACTTTATTGATTTTCAATGTGTTAACTATTTGTAAATCACATAATAAAAAACTACTTTTGCAACTTGGAAAAAAACAGGAATAGTAAAAGTTGTCATTCGGCTATTCATCTTCTTAAATTATTGATATAAAAGTAATTAACATCAATACTAATTTTATAACCTACTTATAAAATTATATTGATTTTATCAATCATTCAGTCGATACAAGTGCAAAATTTCTAAAACTAATATAAATTCATACAATTTTAAAAGTAAATCAAGACTTTTTTAATGGATGCAACCAATTATGCTTTATCCGTTAAAAGATTTCTTGCCTCTGATTGTTAGCAGATTAGTTTTTTTTTCCGAATAAAAAAGCAGTGATTTTAAACAATTAAATTAACCATAAAAAAGACAATTAGTATAAATGAAAGACAATCAGACACAAAAATATTATTGGGGAATAGGATTAGAAAACGAAACCTACATGCAATTTGAAGAATCCCTAATTGTCTCTGGTGAATTTATACAAGAAAAAATTGGCTTTGAGAAATATAGTATTGACTATAGAAAATGCTACAAACCAGAGAGTTTAACTCCTGTCTTGAAAAAAGCTTTTGATATAAACGAAAACTACACAGTAAGCAGAATGATGAACAGTCATTCGCTTGAAAAGCTGGATATTAATTTTCAGCATAAAACATTATCGCCTGTAAAACCATTAATAGATACTGAAACTGGTGAAGTGATTGCAAAACCAATCGAAAATCCGGATTATCTTGGGCAATCTATCATGGAAGTTTTTCTTGAAGATCAGCCTTATAACATTCAAAGTATGATTACCCAAAGAAACAAAACGATGGGTTCTGTACATTTTGATGGTGATTCGATCGAATTTGTAACTAAATATTTTGAAAATAGAACAATAGCTGATTCTTGCAAAGAACTAAAAGCTACTAAAAAACTATTTCTTGATAAAATCAATGAATCTGCTGTTTTAGACGGAAAATTAAGTTTTCCGGATTACAACAATGGTCTTAATATGTTCATGACAAATCAGGAAAATCTTGTTTTGTTCAACAACGGAACGTACCACTTTCATATTACATTGCCGTCATTGACAGAAGATAGCCGAATTGTAGATTATAATGAGTTTAATAAAACGCATGGTAACGCAATTTATTTACTGCAATGGTTTGAACCTTTCTTTATTGCAACTCTTGGAAGCCCGGATATTATGGGAGTCATAAGTGACAAATATAGTCTGGACAAAAAATTTACTTTGGGTTCTATGAGAAATGCCATGTCTCGCTACATAGGTGTCGGAACTTATAATAAAGCAATGCCAAAAGGTAAAATCCTGACTTATAAAGTGGACGATTTTAGAAAATTGCTAAAATTTGAAAAAGAAGAAAACATTTGGTGGCGTGATCAAATTGAAGCTGACATGGAATATGAAATGCTCTCTGAAGTTGGTCTTGATTTTAATCAGGAAAAAATGTACCAAAGCGGATTTGAATTTAGAAGCTTTGACGAGTTTCCTGCTGAATATTTAAATGATGTTCTTTTTTCTATCATCTTAATATGTGAGCATTCCTTAAATCTGCCTGATGTTCAATGGGCGCATGATAGTAAAGCCTGGAATAATTTAGTTTTTAAAACTTTAAAAATGGGTTATTCGACTGAAATTAATGAAGATGAAAAGAAAGAAGTTCTGGATTTACTACAAATATTAAATCCATCAGATTCTAATTATGACACTCTAAAATCTGAATTTGAAGCAATCGTTTTATTAGACGAATTTTTCTTTAAAATCCTGGCTGTTTTACACGATAAATACAAAGACAACAACGTTTGTCTGGATGCAATGTACGGACAAAAAACAAGTTCTCCGCCTAAATGGGATAACTTTAATAAATACCAAACAGAGAAACATTTACAGCAAATTGGTGATTTTTGCGAAAACTAAGATTTCGCATTTTAACTATACAATTACGGGACAAAGAAGCTTTTTCTTTGTCCCGTTTTTATTACTTAATAATATTATCTAATTCGCGATTATTCGTGATTCAACAATTATAAAATATCCCACACGTTTTTTTATAAGCCATTTTCCGTTTTGATATACGTACTGATCTTCATACTTCACGCTATAATCAGTAAGTACATCCTTGCCTTCAGATTCGCTTATCATTTTTATCTGAGAAAAAGAAACACCAGATGCATGCTCTTTATCTATAGTAACATTATGTGGTCCGTTTAATGTAAAATAAGTTTTAACCTGAGAAGCATGTCCGTTAAATTCTTTTTCAAGATTCTCTCTTCCTGAAACATTTGCCGCTAAAAAGTCATTCATATAAGCCTGATAAATAACATCTGATGTGAAAACACTCATTTGTTCAACAATCTTTTTTTCATCGCCTAAGATTGCATAAGCATCAATTAATTGTCTTAATTCTTCTTTTGTTCTTAAAATTTCTAGTGTCATAATTTTGTATTTATTATTTGAAAATTCTTTACTGTAAATGATTTACAGATTCAAAAATAATTTATATTTGCTTACATTTTATTACTAGTTACTAAAAGGTTATCTAGTTATTTTTTAGAACCACTACATGAAAGAACAAAAAGAAAACTTAGCAACCAATAAAGAATTTACCAATGAATGTACTACAATGCTTGCAGCAGTAAGTGATGCCTTATACTCTATTGGTGGAAAATGGAAATTAATGATAATCATTGCAATGGCAAGAGGAAATAATAGATTTAGTGAGCTTCAAAAACAAGTTACCGGAATTTCAGCAAGAGTTTTATCGAGTGAACTCAAAGAACTTGAGCTCAACGGATTTATTATAAAAAAAGTTTCAGTTGGATATCCTGTACTAATTGAATACGAACTTCTGCCTTATAGTCACACACTTGAAGAACTTGTTGGAGCAATGACCAGGTGGGGAATTCAGCATCGCCAAAAAATTAAAAACGATCGTTCTGGTGATGTTTCATCTAATAAATAATAAAAACATCCCATTAAGAATATTCTTTTTGGGATGTTTTACATTTAAAAAGTACGTTATGGTACTTCTTCTGTTTTTAAATTGTCTTTTATAAAAGATCGCTTTACAACATTATCTTAAACATTAAGGAATTATTTTATCATTTCGTAATTGCGCAAACAATTCAAAAAATGAATCTTTACTTTCTTTATAGGTTGTAAAACCAAGCTTTCTACTTTTCGACATATCTGTTATTACTTCCAGAGGTAATCCTAAATCAAGATCTGTATGCCAAGCAGAAGCCAATTGCCCCAAATCTTCTTCTATTAATTGATGTTCTTTGCTAATTTCTTTCCAAATAGCATTCTTATTTTCTAATGCTGCCTCAAGTGGTCTAATACTTCCATTATATCCTTCAAATTCAATATCGAACCATTCTGCGATTTTCGGCCACAGCCATTTCCATCTAAAAAAATCTCCATTTATAACATTAAAACCCTGATTTTGAACTTCAGTACTAGTTGCTGCCCAAATAATTTGATCTGCTAAAACCTTTGCATCAGTAACATCAGACAAACCGTTCCATAATATATCAGAACCTGGCCAAATAAAAGGAGTTCCTTCATACTTGCAAATACTGGCATAAACCGCCAATGTTGTTCCCATATTCATGGCATTACCAATAGTTTTACCAATTAAAGTATGCGGTCTGTGTACGTTCCAGGCAAAACCATCTCTGGCAGCAGCTGCATAAACTTCATCTTCTTGTGCATAATAAAAATTAGGAAGATTTAAGCGAGGTTGCTCTTCTCTTAAAGGTGTTTCCGGTAAAGTTCCCGCTGTAGCATAAGCATCAAACGGTCCTAAATAATGTTTTAAACCCGTAACTAACGAAACATGTTTTACTGACTTTTTAGGAGATAATACATTTAGTAAATTCCGAACCATAGCACTATTAACTCTGATATTTTCTTCTTCAGTATCATTTCGCATCCATGTTGTAAAAAAAACATGTGTTGGCGCAACATTTGCTAAAGCTGTTGCTAATGATTCTGTATTCAGCAAATCCGCTGCAATTGGGCGTAAACCTTCAATATCATTTTTCGGATTTCGGGACAATCCATAGACAGTCCATCCATTTTCTAAAAGTTTTAATGCCAGATTACTTCCAGCAATACCAGTCGCTCCGACTACTAAGGCAATCGTATCTTTTTTTTCTTGTGTTGATTTTTGAAAATTCATAAGATGTTTTATTTTTTTCAAAATTACGCTCAGGATAAAGCTCAAAACGATGACCTAAAACAAGAAATTAGCTTGATATAAATCAATTATTTCTGATCTAAAATGATATTCTTTTTAAGCCTGCTCAATGTTTCGGGCGAAAGACCAAGATAAGACGCTAATAAGGTTTGCGGTATTCGCTTGATTAAATCCGAATTATTTTCTAAAAGATGTTTGTATTTTTCTTCTGCAGTATGTGTATGCGAACTTATTAATCTTCTCTCTTTTGTAATTAAGCTATTTTGAAAAAGTAATCGGAAATACCGATCCATTACAGGAACTTGCAAAGTTAAATTTTCGAAATCTACACTCGTAATCAACAATACTTCCGAATCTTCCATCGCATCAATACTATAAAACGAAATTCCTCCGCCAAAAAAGCTGCTCATGTCAGATGTCCACCATCCTTCGGGAGAAAACTGATTGATGTGTTCATTTCCTCTGTCATCAACATTATACGCTTTTAAAAGCCCTTTTGATACAAATATCAAATAATTACAAACATGACCTTCAACTACCAGAAATTGCTTTTTCTTTAGTTTTTTAGATTTAAAAAAAATCTTTATTAGTTCCTTTTCCTCTTGGGTAAGTTTGACTTTTTCTTCAATATGTTTGAAAATTATATCGTACATTTTTATTACTTTACTTTAATGAATTATGAAGTCTAACAAATGTATGCTATTTATTTTTTAACTTTCGTCATCTGAAAAACAAAGCAATTGAATATTAAAAAACTATAGAATGGTTTTAGATTTTAAAAATTTCCCACAACTCCTGACAAATCGACTAATATTGCGAAACATCGACAATAGTGATGCAGTCTTAATTCATAAACTGCGTTCGGATGAAATTGTAAATGCATTTGTAGGCAGAGACAACTCCTCTACTTTAGAAAAAGCAAAAGATTATATCCTGAAAATAAAGAATTTAATACAGAAAAATGAATGTATTTATTGGGTTATCAATTTAAAAGAAAACAAAGATCTGGTTGGATGTGTTTGTTTGTGGAATTTTGATCCTAAAAATGAAATTGTTGAAATTGGATACGAAATGCTGAGTGAATTTCAAGGAAAAGGAATCATGGGCGAAGCCCTCAAAAAGGTAATCGAATATGCATTTGAAGAAATGAAAGCAAAAATAATAACTGCATTTCCATCCTCTGATAATGATAGTTCTGTTGCAATTCTAAAAAAGTTAAATTTCGAATTCGAAGAGAATAAATACAATAATACTCATGAAAATGTAAAAAATCTCGTCACTTATACGTTAAGAAATCCTTCCATTCTAAAAGCCATTTAATAAAGTAAAAAAAACACTTTGAAACTACAATTCTCTTATTACCTCAATCAGGATGTGCTTTTTCTGGCTAAAGATCTTTTAGGTAAGGTTCTTTTCACTCATATCGACGGAGAAATTACCGCGGGCATAATCGTAGAAACCGAAGCTTATTTTGGTGTTCAGGATAAAGCTTCTCATGCTTACGGCGGGCGTCGCACCGATCGAACGGAAACTTTATACAATCAAGGCGGAATTTCGTATGTCTATCTTTGTTACGGAATTCATAATCTGTTTAATATCGTGAGTTCTGTCGAAGGAGAACCACATGCCGTTTTAATTCGGGCAATTGAACCTTTAATTGGCAAAGATATTATAGAATTAAGACGTAAAATGGCAATTACTAAAGCGGCGATTTCATCTGGTCCGGGTTCCGCTGCCAAAGCTCTGGGAATTGATCGTTCTTTTAACGGAAAAGATTTAGCCGGAGAAGAAATCTGGATCGAAGATCACGGAATTCGATATACTGACAATCAAATCTTGGCAGTTCCTCGCGTAGGTGTTGCATATGCTCAGGAAGATGCACTTTTACCTTGGCGTTTTTGTATAAAAGACAACAAATATGTGAGTAAACCTAACAAGTTTTAAATTATTAAAATCAAAGAACACTAAAATGCTAACCGATATTATTGCCAAAGATCTTAAAGTACTTTTTTGCGGAATTAATCCCGGTTTAAAATCGGCTTCAGACGGTCATCATTTTTCAGGAAGAAGCAATCGTTTCTGGAAAGTTTTACATCAGGCCGGTTTTACGCCACAACAAATCGAACCCGAAAATGACTTCATAATTCTTGAATTAGGATACGGATTAACAACTGCAGTCGCAAGACCTACAACGCGTGCTGACGAACTTTCGAAAGAAGAATTTAGCGATTCTATCCAAATTTTTAAAAGCAAAATAAACCAATTTCAACCTCAATATATTGCTTTTCTTGGTAAAGCAGCTTACAAAGCTTTTTCGGGCAAAAAGCAAATTTTATGGGGTTTACAAGAAGAGGAATTCTGTGGTTCCAAAGTTTGGGTTTTACCAAATCCAAGTGGTTTGAATCGAGGTTTTATGTTAGATGATCTTGTTAGTCATTATACCGAATTATATTTGGTTATTGCAAATCAAGTCTAGCAAAAATCCAAATCACATCAATCCTATGTTGCCTTTTTAATTATTTTAAATACATTTGAGATATGGATATAAATAATAAAAACATACTTATAAGACCGGCTGCAAACACAGA